>JAVRPF010000494.1:0-2818 GCA_032162385.1 Mycobacterium sp. | reverse complement strand
TGTTTCCCGTCGGGAACCTGACGGGCGGGTGCTGCAACAGAGAAAGATTTGGTCGGCACCTGTCGATTTTGGCAAACACTCGGAGTAGTGCTCGGGTTCGCGTCCGGGAAACGTCGGAGTGAACGCTGGTGGCCTCGCCCAAAAGTTTGCAGTGCACCCGGGTGGTGGGTCAATCGGCAGCTGCGTCGTGGCGTATCTGGATCATCGGTGGCTCGTGCGCACGCACCGGCGGCAGCGGGCCGGTGAACTTCTCGACCTGCACCAGCACGTGCGCGCCGGTGCAGCCCTGGGCCAGCGCCGACGTGCCGATGTCGGCGGTGAGCACGTTGGGGTTGCCGTGCACGCACATTGCGTCGGGATCGTCCGCATCGTCGGGGTCGTACCAGGCGCCCGTCGACAGTTGCACGACCCCGCGTCGCAATCGGTCGTCGACCACGACGCCGGCCAGGCATGCCCCGCGGTCGTTGAACACCCGCACCACGTCGCCGTCTGCCAGGTCACGCCCGGCCGCGTCGGCCGGATGGATCCGGATCGGTTCGCGCCCGCGGATTTTCGATTCCCTACTGGTGGCTCCGCCGTCGAGTTGGCTGTGCAGGCGGCTCGCGGGTTGGTTGGCCACCAGGTGCAGGGGATAGCTGGTCGCCCGGTCACCGCCGAGCCACTCGATGGGCTCGTACCACGTCGGGTGGCCCGCGCAGTCGTCGTAGGAGAACCCGTCGATGTCGGCCGAGAAGATCTCGATACGGCCGCTGGGCGTGCCCAGCCGGTTGTTCACCGGGTCGGCCCGGAAGTCGGCGAGCAGCGTCAGCCCGGTTTCGGTCGGCAGTCGCAAACGGCCCGCGCGCCAGAACTCCTCGAACGACAGCACGGCGAAATCCAATCCGGCGGACCACTTCTCGTACATGTGCACCAGCCACTCCCTGGCGTCGCGGCCTTCGGTGAACTGGTCGCCGAAGCCTAGCCGGTGGGCCAGCGCAGCGAAGGTGGTGTAGTCGTCGCGCGACTCGGCGTACGGCTCGGCCAGCGCGGGCATGGCCATCAGCAGGGGATCGTTGCGCGAGCCGGAGAAGTCGTCGCGTTCGAACGCGGTGGTGGACGGCACGACGATGTCGGCGTGCTTGGCCATCGCCGTCCAGTACGGGTCGTGCACGACGATGGTGTCCGGACGCGCCAGCGCCCGGCGCAGGCGAGGGATGTTCTGGTGGTGGTGGAACGGGTTGCCGCCGGCCCAGTACACGCATCTGATGTCGGGATAGGTCAACCGCAGCCCGTTGTAGTCGAACGACTCGCCGGGGTGCAGCAGCATGTCGCTCACGGCGGCGACGGGGATGAACGTCTGGACCGGGTTGAGGCCCTGCGGCAGGGCGGGCAGCCTGCAGCGCAGGGGCGCCAGTCCAAGTTCGTTCATCGAGCCGTAGCCGTGCCCGAATCCGCCTCCGGGAAGCCCGATCTGGCCCAGCATCGCGGCCAGCGTCAGACCCATCCATGGGGCCTGCTCGCCGTGCCGGATGCGTTGCAGCGACCAGCTGACGGTGACGATCGTGCGGCCCGCCGCCATCCTTCGGGCGAGCGCCGTCAGATCGTCGGCGGGCAGACCACAGATCGCCGACGCCCATTGGGGCGACTTCGGCACGCCGTCGTCGACACCGAGCAGATAGCGCTCGAAGCGTTCGAAACCCGTGGAGTAGACGTCCAGGAAGGCGCGGTCGACCAGCGATTCGGTGGTCAGCACATGGGCCAGGGCCAGCATGATCGCCACGTCCGTGCCCGGTACGTTGGCCAGCCATTCGCAGTCACCGTCCACGTCGTCGCGCAGCGGCGAGAACGACACGATGCGTCCGCCGCGATCCCGGAAGCGCCGCAACGCGTTTCGCGCGGGGTGTGCGGTGGTGCCGCCGTGATTGAGGCCGGTGTTCTTCAGTCCGACGCCGCCGAAACACACCACCAGGTCGGTGTGCTCGGCGATGACGTTCCATTCGGTGGACCGCTTGAACAGGTCGTCGTGGGTGCCGACCACCCGCGGCATGATCACCCCGGTGGCGCCGAGGCTGTAGGAATGTCGTGAAAAGGTGTATCCGCCAAGCATCTTCAGGAAGCGATGCACCTGGCTCTGGGCATGGTGAAACCGTCCCGCGCTGGCCCACCCGTAGGAACCGCCGTAGATGGCCTCGTTGCCGTGGGTGTCGACGACGCGGCGGAGCTCGGCGGCCAGCAGTTCAGTGACGTCGTCCCACGACACTGCGACGAACTCGTCGGCACCGCGCCGCGAACTGGGGCCGGGCCCGTCGTCCAGCCATCCGCGTCGCACCGCCGGGCCGGCGATCCGCGACGAGTGCCGAAGCGAGCCGGGCAGGTTGCCGAGCAGTGGTGACGGGTCCTCGTCGCCGTCGACGGGCCGCACCGAGGCGATGTCGCCGTCCCGCACGTCGGCGATGAACGCGCCCCAGTGCGCGAGTGACGTCAAAGCCTTCGTCATGGCGCGAAGTCTAAGACCGCACGGCACCGATCTCCGGACACCCAACCATCCGGTTGGGTGGTATAAAGTCGTGCCAAATCCCGCTTCGTCGATCCGGAGGCCATCCATGGGCTCGTCCAGCCAGGTAGTGAAGTACGACCGCACCCTCTTCGAGCCCGAGCACGATCTGTTCCGCGAGTCGTATCGCGCGTTCCTCGAGCGCCACGTCGCGCCGGTCCACGAGCAGTGGGAGAAGGACAAGATCGTCGACCGTGGCGTCTGGCTGGAGGCCGGCAAGCAGGGCTTTCTCGGCATGGCCGTGCCGGAGGAGTACGGCGGCGGCGGCAACCCCGACTTCCGCTA
>JAVRPF010000493.1:0-8671 GCA_032162385.1 Mycobacterium sp. | reverse complement strand
AAGCGGCTGAAGTCGCTCACCCGCGCCGGGGTCGTGGAGCGCACCGAGATCGACGGTCGCACCTCGTACTCTTTGACACCGTGCGGGAAGGAGCTCGCCGACGTGGTCGAATCACTGGGCGCGTGGGGAGTCCGCTGGATCGGCGAGCTCGGCGAGGAGGACCTCGACCCACACCTGCTGATGTGGGACATCCGCCGTACCATCCCAATCGACGAGTGGCCGCGCGCACGCACCACGATGGCGTTCCGGCTGGACGGTGTGGCGCCGAAGGCATCCCGCTGGTGGATCGTCGTGGCGGAAGGCGACGCCGACGTGTGCGACTTCGACCCGGGCTACGAGGTGGCGTGCACGATCGAAACCAGCCTGCGGACCCTCACCCGTATCTGGCGTGGCGACGTGGGGTGGTCTCATGCGTTGCTCGACGGCAGCGTCACGCTGTCCGGTCCGGCCGAGGTTCGCCGCAGCGTCCCGTCCTTGATCGGGCAATCGACGCTATCCGCGGTACCACGGCCTGCGTGAAGGTCGTCATCGCAGGCGGCAGCGGCTCGCTAGGCCGACGGATCTCGGCAGATCTGACCGATCGCGGCAACCAGGTCGTGGTCTTGTCCCGTCAGCCCGATACGAGTTCACCCGTGCGTCAAGTGTTTTGGGACGGCCGAACGGTCGGCGACTGGGCCGCGGAGCTGGAGGGTCCGGACACTGCCGTGATCAACCTGGCCGGCAAGCTCGTCGACTGCAGACCCACCGAGGCCAACATCGCCGAACTGAGGCGCAGCCGGGTCGAACCCACCAGGGCGTTGGTGCGAGCCAGCCAGCACCTGAATCACCCCGTGCGGCAGTGGATTCAGGCCAGCACTACCGCGATCTGGTCCGACGCGGGCGAGACGCGGTGCGACGAGGACACCCCGCTGCCCGTCGGCTTGCCGCAGATGACGGGCGTGGCCGAGCCGTGGGAGGCTCGGCGCGGTGCTGCTGCGTAGCGACCCCGCGCTGGGCCTGACCGGCCGCCACGCCACGTCGAAGACGTTGCGCGAGACCGGATTCGACTTCCAGTTCGCCACGCTCGACGCGGCGCTCACCGACCTGATCCTGACGGCCGCTACGCCTCGTACTCGAGGCAGGGTTGCGCGCCGTTGATCACGCCCTCCCGGAAGGCGCGAGTCCGGTCGAATCCGGCCCCCTGCCGTTCTACGTCGCCTGCGCCGCGGAACAGGAGCAGCGCCTTGATTCCCTCGTCCAGGTCGCCGGGCGAGATGTGGTAGGTGCTGGTGGCCTCGCGGTTGTAGAGGATGACGCTGGCGGTGTACGCGCCCGCCCAGCAGTCGCCGCGCAGGGTGAAGGCCTTCTCGTCGGACTCGTCGCCCAGCCGGCTCAGCGCTGCCAGACCATACTGGGTGGCGAACAGCGTGGCGACCGCGTAGTCGCCGCCCTTCTAATAGATCGTCGGCATCGCGTCGACGTTGTCTCAGCCGACGTAATCTTCCGGCACGCAATAGAACAGCACGTACCCCTCGGTCGACTGGTCGCCGCACATCGGCGGGTTCGCGGGGTCGAACGCGGGGTGGGCACCTCGGGCTTGGGGCCGCCACAGCCAGCGAGAAGCAAGATCGACGCGACGATCGCCACTGAACGCTTAAGCACGGGCAAACATTGGCCGTACTTCGCTGATTCTGGGAGGCAACTGGTGACTCGATCAATCCAGGAGGCGGCGTGCCACGTTGGTGCTGACCAGATCGAGCAGCTCGTCGGCGCGGCCGGCCAGGATGGTGCGGATCGCGTAGAGCGAGAAACCCTTCGCCTGTTCAGCGGTGATGGCGGGCGGGATGGAGAGCTCCTGGCGCGCCGTGACGACGTCGACCACCGCCGGGCCGTCGTGGACGAATGCCTCGGACAGCGCCTGCTCCAACTCGCCAGGATGCTCGACCCGCCTCCCGAACACGCCCATCGCCTCCGCCACGGCGGCAAAGTTCGGGTTGACCAGCTCGGTGCCGAAGTTGACGATGCCCGCTGCCTTCATCTCCAACTCGACGAAGTTCAACGACGAGTTGTTGAAGACGATCACCTTGACCGGTAACCGGTTCTGGATCAGCGTGATGAGCTCGCCGAACAGCATGGTCAGGCCGCCGTCACCGGCCAGGGCGACCACCTGGCGGTGCGGGAAGGCCGTCTGCGCACCGATCGCGTGCGGCAGCGCGCAGGCCATGGTGCCGTGGTTGAACGAGCCGACCAGCCTGCGTCTGCCGTTCATGGTGAGGTAGCGCGCGGCCCAGACGACCGGTGAGCCGACGTCGACGGTGAACACCGCATCGTCGGCGGCCAACCGGTCGGTAAGTCCGGCAAGGTATTCGGGGCGGATCGGACTGCGGTCGCGGTCGTTGACCGCCAACACGTCCATCGACTTGCGTGTCTTGCGGTAGTGGTGCAGCGAGCGGTCGAGGTGAGCGCGGGAGTCCTTCTGGACCAGCAGCGGCTGCAGCGCGGCCAGCGTGTCGGCGACCGTCCCGCGCAGACCGAGTTCGATCGGGGTGCGCCTGCCCAGGTTGCGCCCTCGGACGTCGACCTGAATCACGTGCGCGTGTTCGGGATAGAACTGCTGGTAGGGGAAGTCGGTGCCGAGCATCAGCAGGACGTCGGCCTCCTTGATGGCCTTGTACCCGGACGCGAATCCCAGCAGCCCAGTCATCCCGACGTCGAACGGATTGTCGTACTCGATGAACTCCTTGCCGCGCAGCGCGTGCACGATCGGTGCGTTGAGCGTGCCCGCCAGACGGACCAGCGCGTCGTGGGCACCGGCCGCTCCTGCGCCGCCAAGGATGGTGACGTTCTCGCCGGCGTTGAGCAGATCCGCGGCTCGACGCAGCGAGACGTCATCGGGCCGCACCACGGACCGGGTGGGCCCGATGGGTCGTGTCAGCCAACCGGATTCGCCGGCCTGGGCGAGGAAGATCTCGCCGGGCACCACGACCACGGCGACCCCGTTCTCCTCCACCGCGGCCCGCATCGCCATCTCGAAGATGCGCGGCGCCATCTCCGGGGTGCTGACCAGTTCGCAGTAGACGCTGCACTCACCGAACAGGTCCTGAGGATGCGTCTCCTGGAAGTACTCCGAACCGATCTCGGTGCGCGGGATGTGCGCCGCGATCGCGAGCACCGGCACCCGGCTGCGGTTGGCGTCGAACAGTCCGTTGATCAGGTGCAGGTTGCCGGGGCCGCAACTGCCCGCGCAAACCGCGAGCTCACCGGTCAGCGCAGCGTCGGCAGCCGCGGCGAACGCCGCCGTCTCCTCGTGTCGGACGTGCTCCCAGGTGAGCGCACCCGAACGCCGGATGGCGTCGGTGAACCCGTTGAGGCTGTCTCCCGGCAATCCGTAGACGCGGCGAACACCACTGCGCGCCAACGCCGCGATCATCTGGGTAGCGATGGTTGCCATGACGCCCTCCCCTGCGAATTCCGCGCGCAAACCCGCGCTCAGCGCGGGTTCCGCGCCGAAATCACTCTATTACTTGGGGGCGAAGCGCTGGCCGGCGTCCAGGCGGATGCACTGCCCGTTGAGCATCGGGTTGTCGACGATCGCCAGCGCCAGCTTCGCGTACTCCTCGGGCTTGCCGAGCCGCTTCGGGAACGCGGCGTCCTTGGTCAGCGCCGCGGCGAAATCGTCGGGAATGCCCTTGGTCAGACCCGTGGCGAACAGGCTCGGCGCGATGGCCAGCACACGGATGCCCAGGCTGCCCAGGTCACGCGCCATGGTGAGGCACATACCCGCGATGGCGGCCTTGGAGGCGGTGTAGGCGACCTGCCCGATCTGACCCTCGAATGCGGCGATCGAGGCGGTGTTGATGATGACGCCGCGCTCTTCGGCCTCGTCGTCGACGGGCTCCTGCTTGCTCATCTGCCACGCCGCCAGCCTGCTGATGTTGAAGCTGCCGATGAGGTTGAGGTCGATGGTCGCGCGGAAGGAGTCCAGGCTGTGCGGCCCGTCCCTCTTGATGGTGCGCTCGCCGATGCCGCCGCCCGCGGTGGTCACGATGATGTGCAGCCCACCAAGTGCGTCGACGGCCGTCTGCAACACCGTCTCGGTTCCCGCGAAGTCGGTGACGTCCACCTCGTGGAACGCGGCGCCGATCGCCGAGGCGACGTCCTTGCCGTCCGATTGCGCCCGGTCCAGGATCGCAACGCTCGCGCCGCGCTTGGCCAGCGACTCGGCAGTGGCCCGGCCGAACCCCGACGCGCCGCCGACGACGATCGCCTTCTTCCCCGAAATCTCCATCTAGCTCCCTTTCCAAAATGTGGTCAGACTGTAAAGCAACCTAGCTGACGTCAGTTTTCGGTAAGTATTTCGGCCCCACCGAGTCGGTACCTTGGCGGTATGGCGGTTACCGTGCGCAGCTCCGCGCTGACGGGTACTTTGCGAAGCTCTCCGCTATGCGGAGTCGCCGCCGCGGCGATCGCCCTCGGCGTCAGCGCCCTGGTGGCCGTGCCGTTCGGTTCGAGTGCCGATGCCCGAACAGCTGTCGGCTCGGCGGTGATCGATCTGACGCCGGGACCGGTCAAGGAATGGGCCATCCAGACGTTCGGCACTTCCGACAAGCTGTTCCTGTCGGCGATGGTGCTCATCGTGATCGGCACGGTCGCCGCGGTGGCCGCACAGTGGGAACGGTCGCGCATCCCGGTCGGCAGTCTGGCGATCGTGCTCGCCGCCGTGGCGGGCTCGGCCGCCGTGCTGACCCGCGCGGGTACATCGTTATTCGACATCGTCCCCACCCTGATCGGAGCGGTGTGTGGCATCGCTACATTGCGGTTCCTGACGTCGGGACGGTTCACCGATGGTGACGTCGCGTCGCGCCGATCCGGAACCGTCGACGAAACACCCGATCAGCCCGTCGATCCCGGTCGTCGGCTGTCGTTGGCGGCGATGAGCTTCCTCGGCGTCGGCGTGCTATCCGGTGTGTTGGGTGCGGTGCTATCGCGTCAAATCCATTCGGTATCGGGCGACCGGACGGCCTTCACACCGCCGACGGTCAAGAAGCCGATCCCCCCTGTACCTTCGAACGTCCAGCCCGAGGGCGTGGGCCTGCCGAGCTACGTCACCAGCAACGAGGACTTCTACCGGATCGACACGGCCTTGAGCGTCCCGCAGCTCAGCCGCAGCGAGTGGCAGCTGAAGATCCACGGCATGGTCGACCGGGAGATCACCTACCGCTTCGACGATCTGGCGAAGTTCGACCTCGTCGAGATGATGGTGACGCTCGCCTGCGTGTCCAATCCGGTTGGCGGCGATCTGATCTCGAATGCGGTGTGGACCGGGTATCGCGTGCGGGACCTGTTGGCGGCAGCGGGCATTCACCCCGATGCCGACATGGTGATGTCCACGTCGACCGACGGATTCACCGCGGGAACACCCGTCGATGCGCTCACCGACGACCGCGACTCGCTGCTGGCTATCACGATGAACGGTCAGCCGCTGCCGGTCGAACACGGCTACCCGGCGCGTCTGGTGGTGCCCGGCCTCTACGGCTACGTCTCTGCTACCAAGTGGATCGTCGACCTCGAGGTGACCCGGTTCGATCGAGCCGAGGCCTACTGGACGCAGCTCGGTTGGTCGGCCCGCGGTCCGATCAAGACGGAGTCGCGCATCGACGTGCCGCGCAGCGGCGCGGACGTCACGCGCGGCCAGGTGCGGTTCGGCGGCGTGGCGTGGGCACAGCCACGTGGCGTGAAGGCCGTCGAGGTCCGAATCGACGACGGCCCATGGCAACCCGCGCAGCTGGGCGCCAGCTACTCCGACGACACCTGGCGGCTGTGGAGCTTCGACTGGCAGGCCGAGGACACCGGATCGCATGAGATTGCCGTGCGGGCGACGGACAAGTCCGGTGCGGTGCAGACGTCGCAACAAGCCGATGTCATCCCCGACGGCGCCACCGGCTGGCACACGGTGCCCTTCGCGGTGACGTAGTCGCAGACAACTACCGTGAAGCGCGTGGATGACCCTGCCGCGCACTGGCGCGAGAAGTTGCGCCCGCTACTGCTGGCCGCCCGCAAGGAGCGCGACGCAACACGGGTGTCGGCGCTGCGGTCCGCGCTGAGCGCCATCGACAACGCCGAGACACCGGACGCCGGACACCTCGACGTCCCGACCGGCGGCACCATCGCGGGCAGCGGTGCTCGCCGAACTGGTCGGTGATGTCTGACCTCCGTGCCAGGCTGGTCGCGTGTACCTCGTCGACGTCGCCTCCGCGTCCGCCGCCGTCGGCGCGGTGTCGGCGCGGTCGGCCAAGATCGCCCGCATCGCCGACCTGCTGAAGCGGGCCGCCGCCGAGGCCGACCCGACGCTGGTCGCCACGGTCGTTGCCTGGCTCTCCGGTGAGCTGCCGCAGCGCCAGATCGGGGTGGGGTGGGCCGCCCTGCGCTCGCTGCCCGACGCAGCGGCCGAACCGTCGCTGACGGTGCGCGGGGTCGACGCCACGTTCACCGAGATCGGCGCCGTCGCGGGCAAGGGCTCCCAGGCCCGTCGGTCGGAGCTGGTCAACGCGATCTTCGCCGCGGCCACCGAGGTCGAGCAGACTTTCCTCCGCCGCCTGCTCGGCGGCGAGCTGCGCCAGGGCGCGCTCGTCGGGGTGATGGCCGACGCGGTCGCCAAGGCCGCGGAGCTCCCCGCCGCTGACGTGCGGCGGGCCGCGATGCTGGGCGGCGACCTGCCTGCGGTTGCGGCGGCAGTCCTGACCGACGGGCGGCCCGCACTTGCCGAGTTCACGCTCCGGGTCGGCCGCCCGGTGGGCCCGATGCTGGCCCAGACCGCGACGGGAGTGGCCGACGCCCTCGAAAAGCTTGGAGGGACGGCGATCTTCGAGGCCAAGCTGGACGGCGCGCGAGTGCAGATCCACCGCGCAGGCGACACCGTGTCCGTCTACACCCGCAGCCTCGACGACATCACGGCGCGACTCCCTGAGGTCGTGGAGGCCGCGCTGGCCTTGCCTGCAGGCGAGTTCATCGCCGACGCCGAGGCCATCGCGCTGCAACCCGACGGGCGGCCGCACCGGTTCCAGGTGACGGCGTCGCGCTTCGGCCGGACCGCCGACGTCCTGACGGCCCGCGCCGCGCAACCACTGTCGGTGTTCTTCTTCGACCTGCTCCACCTTGACGGCACCGATCTGCTGGACCTGCCGACGACCGAACGCCTCGCCGCCCTCGACGCGATCGTGCCCGGCGCACACCGCGTCGACCGGTTGACCACCGCCGACGGCGAGGCCGCGGCGGCGTTCCTGGCCGCGACGCTGGCCGCCGGGCACGAAGGGGTGATGGCGAAGTCGCCTGCGGCGCCATACGAGGCGGGTCGCCGCGGCGCGGGTTGGCTCAAGGTCAAGCCGGTGCACACCCTCGACCTCGTCGTGCTCGCAGTGGAGTGGGGCTCGGGCAGGCGCACCGGCAAGCTGTCCAACATCCATCTCGGCGCTCGCGATCCGAAGACGGGTGGATTCGTGATGCTGGGCAAGACGTTCAAGGGCATGACCGATGCCATGCTCGACTGGCAGACCAGCCGTTTCCTCGCACTCGCGGCCGGACGCACCGACGGCTACGTGGTGCCGCTGCGGCCCGAACAGGTCGTCGAGATCGCCCTCGACGGCGTGCAGACATCCACCCGCTACCCCGGCGGAATGGCTTTGCGCTTCGCCCGCGTGCTGCGCTACCGCGATGACAAGGGGCCCGCCGATGCCGATACCGTGGACACCGTCCGCGCCCTGTACGAACGCTGAACGAAAGCCTCCGTTTCGCCAACCTCCGCGGCACGCGATGACAGGATCGGACCATGGCCACTTCCACCGCATCGGAGCGCTCCGAAGAGACCGTCGGCGACATCACCTACGTCCGGACGGACCCGGACCTGCCCCCGGTGGCGATCATCGACCGGTCATCGATCACCACCAGGCACAAGATCGTGTTCGGCGTCATCGCCCTGCTGGGTGCGATCGCCTGGGCGATGATCGCGTTCTTCCGTGGTGAGACGGTAAACGCGGTCTGGTTCGTCATCGCGGCGATCTGCACCTACGTCATCGGGTTCCGGTTCTACGCCCGCCTCATCGAGATGAAGCTCGTCAAGCCGCGCGACGAGGATGCGACGCCCGCCGAGCTTTTCGAGAACGCCACGGACTACATGCCGACCGATCGACGCGTGCTGTTCGGCCATCATTTCGCCGCCATTGCGGGTGCGGGTCCGCTGGTCGGCCCGGTGCTGGCCATGCAGATGGGCTACCTGCCGGGCACCATTTGGATCATCATCGGCGCAGTACTGGCCGGTTGCGTCCAGGACTATCTCGTGTTGTCGATCTCGGTGCGACGGCGCGGGCGCTCTCTCGGGCAGATGGCACGCGACGAGCTCGGCACCATCGGCGGTGTCGCCGCCATCGTTGGCGTGCTGGTCATCATGGTGATCCTGCTCGCGGTGCTGGCACTCGTAGTCGTCGGCGCCCTCGCCGAGAGCCCATGGGGCGTCTTCTCGATCGCGATGACCATCCCGATCGCCATCTTCATGGGCCTGTACTTGAGGTTCCTACGCCCCGGCCGAGTATCCGAGGTGTCGCTGATCGGCGTCATCCTGCTGTTGCTCGCGGTCATCTCCGGCGGGTGGGTCGCCGAAACGTCCTGGGGTGCTGACTGGTTCACGCTTTCGAAGGTG
>JAVRPF010000492.1:0-3515 GCA_032162385.1 Mycobacterium sp. | reverse complement strand
GTAGCGGCGGCGAGGATCTCGGCGATGTCGAAGTGAGTGATGTAGCGCTTCGGTACCCCTCCGGTGAGAACGACCGCGCCCACGCTGGCGTCGTCGTCGACGGCTGCGGTGAGGGTGTCGAGGTCCTTCTGCATCCGCGCCGTCATGAAGTTGTGCGGGGGATCGCAGAACCGGACGGTGAGTACTCGGTCCTCCTGTTCGACCGTCAAGGTGTCCAGCACGAGGTCGCGTGCGCGCGGTGGCATCATCGGTCGCTGCCGCTCACGCGTACTTGACGACGGTGCGCTGCACGCCGAGCTCGATCGCCCGGTCATCGGTCGCCACTTCGGCCTCGACGATGTCGCCGTGGCGCAGATATTTTCGGTTCTTGGCCTGCCTGGAGAAGAAGACCCTCCACTTCAGCTGGTCCGGAAGCAGCGACCCAATCACCTCGACGGGCTTGGGTGGTGCGCTGATCGCGGTGCCGACCGGGGTTCCGGTCAAGACCAGGTCGCCGGGATCGAGACGCTGAAAACGTGACAGCGCCTGTAGGGCCTGCACGGGGGGGTAGATCATGTCGCCCTCGACGAGCATGTCTTGGCGGACCTCACCGTTCACCCGCAGCCGCACGCGCAGATCACCGAAGCGCTTGAGCTCGTCGGCGTCCAGCAGCACCAGCGCGGGACCGACCGGAGTGAACGTCGGATACGACTTCGCCTCGTAGAACTGCGTTTTGGTCAACTGCACGTCGCGGGCCGAGACGTCGTTGGTCACCACCAGTCCGCAGACGTAGTCGGCGAGGTTGGCTTCGGTGATCGTGGTGCCGACGGGCATCTCGCGGCCGATGATCAGGCCGATCTCGACCTCGTAGTCGAGCAGCCGGACGTGGTCGGGTTTGACGATGTCGTCGAACGGGCCGCTGATGGAGCCGGACGCCTTGCGGAAGAAGGCCAGTGGGGTGGCTGTCGGGTCTCGCCCGGCATCTTCGACGTGGGAGGCGTAGTTGGTCATCTGCGCCACCACCCGGCACGGCGCGGTGACCGGGGACAGCAGGTGCAGACTGTCCACGGGCACGGTGTCAGTGCGCTGGGCGACGGCCTCGATGGCGGTTCGGTCGGCCAGCAGCTCGCGTGTGGTGGCGGCCGCGGTGGTGATCCGGGCGGCCCCGGTCGGGGTCTGCACCCACCAGGCGTCGGCGGTGCGCAGGATCGAGACGGTCATCTTGGGTCCTTGGATCGTGGTTGGCGTTAGGAGTTGGCCACGGTGAGCATGCCGCGCAGGCTGGCCAGGTCGAATTCGTTGTCGTCGCGCAGCGCGCCGATCACCGAGCGAAGTTCGCGCAGCGATTCGCGGCCGGGCGCGATGCCGAGGAAGTCCTTGGTGATCGGCGGTCCCCATTGGGAAAGCCCGGAGGCGGTGAACGCAGCCCAACCCGGTTCGAGCGTGCCGTCGAACACGTCACCGTCGGTGAAGTGTTCGACCATGACATCGTCGGGATCGCGCCAGTAGTCGAAGATCTGGCTGCCCTGAATGTGTCGGCCGATTCCCCAGGAGCGGTGATATCCGAGCCCGGCGAGGTAGCGTGCGCCGGCGCCCATCGCATCGATGTCGCTGACCTGGTAGGCGGAATGGACGTAACGGTTGGACGGGCCCAGGGCCATCGCCAGGGTGTGGTGATCGGCCGGAGTCTGCCCTCGATCGCAGCGGATGAAGCTCATCACCGGTCCGCGGTCGCGGCGCCCTGGGTAGTAGAGGAAGTCGCTGACGATCATCCCGAGGTGATCGAGGTACCAGTTCAGCGCCTCGCGGTACCTGGTCGTCTGCATCACCACGTGCCCGAGTCGCTGCACCCGCGTCGGCTCGCGCGGCGGGCGCTGCGTGGTGTTGACCCGCCGGAGTTCGTGCCCAAAGTTCAACTGATGCTGGGTTTGTGCCGGCTGGGTCTCCAATTGGTGAGTGCCGGCCACCACCCGGACCGTCACACCGCTGGGATCGACCAGGTCGACCGCCACGCCGCCGAGCGACTCGGGCAGCGCGCGGATTCTCGTCCCGGTCGCCTTGGCCAACCGCAGCACATCGGAGTGGTCCTGCGCGGTGTACGCGGCACCGACGAATCGCGAGCGCGGACCTCGCCGGATCAGCACGCAGGGCGCCCCGGAATCGGTGCCGCGCAAGTACAGCTCGTCAGCGGTGCGAAGTGCGGTGCCAAAACCGAACGCGCGCGAAAATGTCTCAGCCCGAGCCAGATCCGGCTTCTCGAACTCCAACCACGCAATGTCGTGGACGTTGATGATCGGGTCACGTGAGCGCCCCGGATGCTCTCCCTTGCGAGCGCCCCGTTCACTGTGCAGGTCGTTGTGGGCGCCGACAGGATGGCCGCTCATCAGTGCGCCTGCTCTCCACTTGGCAGCCGGGCCTCGAAGAACTCGATCGCTCCGCTGGGTTCGACTGTGATGACGTCGAGGCCGAATTCGGTCAGCCACGCGTCGATGTCGCCGGTGTGCGGGGCGTTTCCGAACACTCCGACGCGACGCAACCCGGCGATCAGGGCATCCTGGCGCAGACCTCGCCCGGTGACGCACGACGTCCCCCGCAGCGTCCCGCCAGGACCGAGCACGCGGGTGAGCTCGCCCAGCGCCGCGTGCGGGTCGGGCAGACAGTGCAGGCCGTTGTAGGTCAGGCAGAGATCAAAGCTGGCGTCGTCGAACTGCAGTGCGGTCACGTCGGCTTCGACGAACTCGATCGCGTCTTGCACCCCGCGTCGGTCCGCCTCTTGGCGCGCCTGGCCGAGCATGTAGGCAGAGATGTCGGCCGCGACGTAACGCACGGCCTGGCCGGGACGTAAACCGCGGAAGGCCAATCCGCCACCGCACGGGATGTCGAGTACCGCGGCGCCCACCGGAGCATCCGCCAGTCGCTCGACGTCGGCGAACATCCGTCGGATGTCGGCACCCCACATCGCCCACGCCCCGACCCTTGCGACGCCGTCGTGCTTGACGCCGGCGTCGTAGATGGCTGCCACGAGACGCTCGGAGCGCCACCTCTGCGTGACGTCGGGCATCACGGCGCCTGCGCGTCCGGAGCATCCCAGGGCATCGACCCCGAGACCCAGTGGGTCAGTTCCTGCTGGTCGTTGTTGTGCAGGTGTCGCGGCGGCGTGACGAACGTCGCGTAGGGCCTGCAGCGCAGCAGCACCCGGCCTTCCTGCTCGGCGACGGCCTTGACCGCGGGGCAGCTCGGCTGGCACTGGCTGACCCGACATGCGTTCAGCCACCGCCATCATCACGTCGATCAGCGTTTCGTCGTCGTCGTCGATCACCGCGTCGCACGTGGTCTCGGGGGTAACGCTCGTGGTCTCCATCCCTTCCGCTTGTATTATCGATTGATAATAAGGGTACACTTTCGACGATGCAGCGCAGGACCCCACCGCCGACCACGGTGCGCCTGCGCCGGACCAGGACCGATATCCGGCAGGCGCTGCTGGAGGCGGCCCTGGCCGAGTTCGGGGCCAAGGGCTTCGACGGCGCCTCGACGCG
>JAVRPF010000491.1:0-7223 GCA_032162385.1 Mycobacterium sp. | reverse complement strand
GGGATGCGCTGACCACGCTCGCGGTCGCGGGTGTACGCACGCCCGGGATCGAGCTGGCCACAGGCGTCGTCGTGGCCTACACGCAGCATCCGTTCGCACTCGCCCGTCAGGCGCTCACCGCGTCGGCCGCGACCGATGGTCGGTGACCCTCGGCATTGGGGTCAGTCACGAGTTCTTGGTCGCCGATGTGTTCGGTTACGACTATTCGGCCCCTGCGGCGTATCTGCGTGAGTACCTGGAAGTACTGGGTCCCGCGCTGGCGGGGGAACCCGTCGACCACCACGGCCCCAGGATTACCGCGGCCGGGCAGATCACTCTGCCGAAGACGACGCCACCGCCGATCGTCGTCGCTGCGCTAGGGCCGCGAATGCTACAACTGGCCGGTGAACTGACCGACGGCACGGTGACCGCGTGGGCGGGACCGAAAGCCGTTGAGCGGCAGATTGTTCCAGGCATCACCAAAGGCTGCCGAGTCCGTGGGGCGGCCCGCGCCACAGGTGATCGTCGGCCTGCCCGTCAGTGTGACCAGCGACGAGGAAGCCACACGCAATCAGCTCGTCGAGAACTTCAGCCTGGCCGGTGAGACGCCTGCGTACCGGGCGATGCTCGACCTGGACGGCGTCGACAATCCCGCCGATATCTGCCTCTTCGGGGACGAGGAACGAGTTCTCGCGCAGCTACGGCGGTTCGCCGACATCGGGGCGACCGAGTTCACGGCGTTTCCGTTCGGGGACCCGGCCACCCAGGCTCGCACCGTCGATTTCCTCGCGGCGAACCTCGAGATCACCTAGCAACTAACCGAACTCGAGCAGGGTCAGCGCGGGGCGCACCGGGTCGAACAGCGGAATTCGCTGTACCGCCCACGTCACTGCGTTGAAGCACGGTGCCGCGGCCGAGGGGCAGTGGCACGTCGTGCACGACGCGCACGCCCGGCACGACATCGACCAGTGTCGCCGCCTCGGCCGCCGACATGGCGAACGGCATCGGCGGAACCCGGTAGCGCAGCGACGTCCGCATGCCCCGCCGCGCCCACGTGGCGAACCACGACGGTGGCAGGTCGAACATCATCCGGCCACCGGGGAACCGTCGCGCGCATTCGGTGATCAGCCCCATCGCCTCGGCGGGCTGCAGGTACATCAGCAGCCCCTCCGCGGTGATGAATACCCCGTCGGAGTCGTCGACCTGGTCCATCCAGCCGTAGTCCAGCGCGGACTGGGCGCACACCGACTGCCGGTCCGATACCGGCAGCAGCTTGGTGCGCAACTCGACGATGGGTGGCAGGTCGACGGTCAGCCAACGGAACCGGTCGCTGACGTCGCTTGCCTCGATGCGGTAGAAGCTGGTCTGCAGGCCCTCGGCGAGCGCGACGACGGTGGCCGACGGGTGGTCCACGAGGTAGGCCCGGGTCGCGTCGTCGAAGGTCAGCGCGCGTAGCGCCATGTCCTGGCGGCGGGAGTAGCCGAACTTGGCGAAGTCGAAGTCGATGGCGTCGACCAGTTCGATCGCCATCGGATCGTCGATGATGGCGTCGGGCCTGCGGGCCTCGGTCGCCCGCACCTTCAAGGTCAGCAGCGCCGTCTCCGACACGCCGGTCAGCATGGCGCCGTCGATCTTGGGTTCAGAACTCACTGTCGCGAATCTACGACAAGCTCAGGCCTTGAGCACCTTCTCGACCGTCCGGAGGTTGCGGGTGGTGGTCGACGACTTGTACCGCTTCTTGCCCATCGTCTTGCCGATTGTGGTGTCCAGCGTGCCCGGCTTGGGGACCTGCCAGTATACCACCCCGTCGCCGCGCTCGATCAACTCGTCGGGCCCCGCGTCGCCGGCGAGCTCCGCCAGTTCGTCCAGCACGGCCGCGTCGGTGACGAACGTGACGTAGGAGTGGCGGCCCTCGACCTCCCGCTCGAACGGGTAGGCCTTGGAGATCTCTGCGACGGTCTCGAGGTCGTAGGCCAGGACCCAGGCGTCGTAGCCGAACGTTTCACGCAGCGCCGCTTCGGCTTTCGTGCGGACCGCCTTGACCGAAGACCTGCTCTCCAAAAGCACGTTGCCGCTGGCCAGGATGGTCTTGACGGCGGTGAAGCCCGCCGCGGTGAGCGCCTCGGCCACCGCGGCCATCTTGAGGTTCACCCCGCCGACGTTGATGCCGCGGAGGAACAGCGCGTAGCGCGTCACCCGAACTCCAGCAGCGTGACGCTCGGCCGGATGCGGCGGTGCAGCCCGATGCGGTCCAACGCCGGCCAGGCGGCGAGCCGCCACCACCCACGGCCTGGCGGCCACGGGACGTCGCGGGCGGCCAGGGCCACCACCGCCGCTCCAGGGTGTCCGGTGAGATATTCGCGTGCGGCGGCGTCGAAGGCGACGGCGCGCAGGCCGTGCGACTGGTTGGGCTTTCCGAACTGGAGGTAGCCGTAGTCGATCGTGTCGACCAGCGTCACTGCGGTCATCGCCCCATGTTAGGGATGCGGTGGCCGAATCCGGCCGGTTCCCGTGTCGCAGCCGTAGGCTGGCTCACATGACGCGGCACGTGTTCGACGAGAAGTTGATGGCCGTGATCAGCGGCAACTCACTCGGGGTCCTGGCCACAGTCAAACGCGACGGCAGGCCGCAGTTGTCGAACGTCTCGTATTACTTCGATCCGCGCAACGTCGCCATCGAGGTGTCGGTCACAGAGCCGCGGGCCAAGACGCGCAACCTGCGCCGCGACCCGCGGGCCTCGATTCACGTGACGGGCGACGATGGGTGGGCGTACGCGGTGGCCGAGGGCGATGCGATCCTCACCCCGCCGGCTGCCTCGCCCGGCGACGACACCGTCGAGGCGTTGATTGCCTTGTACCGCAACATCGCCGGTGAGCATCCCGACTGGGACGACTACCGCCGCGCGATGGTGCAGGACCGCCGAGTCCTGCTCACGCTGCCGATCTCGCATCTCTACGGCATGCCACCCGGCATCCGCTGACTCCCGTTGGTGCGCGAGCGTGGGCAATCCCCGCGACGGCGCCGCCGTCGGCGCGCTACTCTGCGGACATGGCCGAAGAACCCGAGGACGACAACAAGCGCAAGTTCCGCGAAGCGCTGGAACGCAAGAAGGCCAACGCGGGCGGTGGTTCCGCCCATAAGGACGCAGGCAAGAAGCAACCGAAGGTGCACGGTCCGGAGCAGAGCCGCCGCGAGTTCCGTCGCAAGAGCGGTTAGCCCACCTTCGTCGGGACGGATTCTGCGCTCGCAGGACTCTCGTCGGCCAGCCTGCGAGCTCCGATCAATGCGACGAGCATCACCGAAACGCAGAACAGCCCTTGCTCTTTCAGGCCCCAGCCGACCGATGCCAGGGTGGCCGCCCCTGCGATGCACAGCAGCGTGCCCACGGCCGCGCTGCGGCGGCCGGGTGCCGCGAAGTAACCGCCGTCCCACAGCGGCAGCGGATTGCTCTCCAACGGCTGCAGCACGACGAACATCGCGGCCACCAGCACGGCCACCAGGACCATCTGGGCGATGCTGAGCATCAGGAAGTGTGGCTGGCCGGGATAACGCGGCAGGCCGAGGTAGTCGAAGACCAGGTGCACACCCAGCAGGGCCGGCATGTGCCACAGGTACAGCGTCATCGCGCCGGTGTTGCCGATTACCGCGATCCGCCACAGTCGCGGCCGCCGGGCCCACCGGCCGATGCCGGGTGCTGCCGCAATGGCGAACGCGCACAGCATGATTGCGTGCCCGGCGAGCAATAGTGACGGAGGTGTCATGTTCTTGAGATACTGGGACTCGATGCCGACCAGGCTCAGCTCGTACGGCCCCCACCACAGCAGGCTCAGATTGACGGCGAGCATCGCGACGCCGAGGCGCAGCGCCGTCCGCGGCGTCAACAGCTGGCGCCGGTAGGCCACCCCGAACATCCCAGGGATCAGCCAGGCGAGCATGTTCAGGTAGCCCACCGTCGACCAGCCGGCGTCGGTGACCCGGACCGCGTCGACCACCGCGACGACGGCGTACACCCCGACGACCGCCATTACCAGGCGCGTCCCGGTGCTGATGCGGGTCAGCAGCGGCATCGCTGCCAACACCAACACGTAGGCGCCGAGAAACCACAGCAACTGGATGCTGATCCCGGCGATCGGCTCGTACACGTGCACGGGCAGCACCCCACGCAGCACGACGAGCGCCGCCGCCCAGAAGGCCAGGTAGTAGAACACCGGCCGGTACAACCGGGTGCATCGCTTCAGCAGCCAGCCGCCCCAGCTTCCGCCGGTTTCGTACGAGCCGACCGACGCCGCCACGCCCGCGAAGAAGAACAGCGGCATGATCTGGAACACCCAGGTGAGCGCCTGGAACACCACGGACGTGGTGAGCACGTTGTCCCAGATGAACACGTCACCGGCGATGATGCTGGTCGCCATCACGGTGTGGCCGACGACCACGCCGACCAACGACACGATCCGGATGACGTCGATTGCCCGATCGCGGTCGGCCGGTGTGCGCGCCTCGATATCGGCGGCACTGGGGAAGGTAAGCGCCATGGCTCGAATGTAGGCGGGGGTGCCCGCGATCGGCGTAGGTAGAACCACTCAAATACGGACGCCCGCGGCGGCGGGGCGACGCCGGGACTCCTGCAGCACGATCAGGGCCAGACAGATCGCCGACAGCACCGCGATCGCGATCGCGAAACTGACTCCGGCGGTGCGCAATCCCCAGTGCTGGGCGGCCAGCCCCTCGCCGACGACCGGCAGCGAGATCGCCACGTAGGCCACCACGAAATAGCTGGAACTGACCTCGGCACGGCGATCGGCGGGCGTGAGCTCGGCAACTGCGGCCAGGCCACGGCTGAAGCTGATGCCCTGGCCGACACCAGCTACCACCGCGGCGACGATCAGGCCCTGCAGCGACGAAAAGTGCAGGGCGACGGCGAGTATTACCATGCCGAGCACCAGGATCGCGCAGCCGGCCGCGACGGCGCGCTGCGGCGCCATCCGTCGGGCGGACAGTTGCGCGACCGCCGACGCGGCGAAGATCGAACCCGCTACCGCGCCAGCGACGGCGTGGTTGTCGATGCCCATGACCGTCGATACGAACGACGGCGTCACCGCGGTGAACAGCCCCGTGACGGCAAAGCCCGCGAATGCCGCGGTGGCCGCGGTGACGAAGACCTGCCGCACCTCGGCGGGCACCGACAGCCGCTGGAAACCGATGCGGCCCGTCCGCTCCGAGGTCTCGGGCGCCAGCGACACCGCGCCGACGGCCAGCACGACCAGCACGATGTGCACCACGAATGACAACTGAAGCGGGTGCGGCGCGTACTCGACCAACAGCCCGGCCAGCAGCGGCCCCGCGCCGAGCCCGCCGATGTTGGCGATCGTCGCGGCTACGGCAGCGCGGTCACGCTGCGCGGCTGGGGCCGCCTCGACGACGGCTGCGGTGGCGGTGCCGGTGAAGATGCCCGCCGAGAAACCGGACAGCAGCCGTCCGATCAACAGCAGCGTGATGTCGTCCGCGACCAGGAACACCATCGCACTGACCAGGGCGAACGCGGCCCCGGCGAGTAGTACCGGGCGTCTGCCGATCACGTCCGACCAGCGCCCGAACAGCAGCAGCGCGCCCAGCACTCCGACGGCGTAGGTCGCGAAGATCACCGTGGTGGTGAACAACGCGAAATGCATCCGCTCGCCGTAGAGCGCGTACATCGGCGTCGGAAGGGTGGTGCCGACCATGATCACGGCGAACGCGTAGGCGAGCAGGGCGGACCCGTAACGGCGGGGTCGGTCGGTTGGCGTCACGCGTTGAGTGTCGGGCACGTCCGATGTAAACGTCGACAGGACGTCCCGACTTCCCGACGGACCCCGTCAGTGCGTGACGGCCTTCTCCGCTCCGATGCCGGTGAGCGAGCGCACCTCCATCTCGGCGGCGAGTTCTGGATTCTCGTCATCGGGTGACGACAGCGTGCCCAGGATGCCGAGGATGAAGGCCAGCGGAATCGACACGATGCCCGGGTTGGCCAGCGGGAACCAGGCGAAGTCCAGGCTGGGCAGCATCGCGGTCTTCGCGCCCGACACCGCGGGGGAGAAGACGATCAGGACGATCGTCGAGATCAGGCCGCCGTACATGCTCCACAGCGCGCCGCGGGTGTTGAACCGGCGCCAGTACAGCGAGTACAGGATGGTGGGCAGGTTGGCGGCCGCGGCGACCGCGAACCCCAACGCGACCAGGAACGCGTTGTTCTGGCCGTTGGCCAGGATGCCGAGCCCGATCGCGAGGATGCCGATCACCACGACGGTGATGCGGGACACCCGCACCTGCACGTCCTCGGTGACCTGGTGGCTCTTCAACACGCTGGCATAGATGTCGTGCGCGAACGACGTTGCGGCGGTGATGGTGAGGCCTGCGACCACGGCGAGGATCGTCGCGAACGCCACCGCCGAGATGACACCGAGAAGGACCACCCCGCCGAGGTGGAACGCCAGCAGCGGTGCCGCTGAGTTCTGGGCACCTGGCGCCGCCAGGATTTCGTCGGGGCCGACGAGGGCAGCGGCACCGTAGCCCAGTGCCAGCGTGAACAGGTAGAAGGCACCAATGAGCGCGATCGCCCACACCACCGATCGGCGGGCTTCCTTGGCGGTGGGCACCGTGTAGAAGCGCATCAGCACGTGCGGCAGGCCTGCCGTGCCGAGCACCAGGGCGATCGCGAGCGAGATGAAGTTGATCTGCGAGGTCAAGGACGCGCCGTACTGGGCGCCGGGAGCCAGAATGTCGCGCTTGGCCACCGCCTCACTGGTGGACCCGGATACCGAGGATTGGGCAGCGCCGAGGATCTCGGAGAAGTTCATGCCGAACTTGGCCAGCACCATCACCGTCATCAATGCCGCACCCCCGATCAGCAGCACGGCCTTGATGATCTGCACCCAGGTGGTGCCCTTCATCCCGCCGATCAGCACGTAGACGATCATCAGCAGACCGACGACCGCGATGACCAGGGCCTGGCCGATGTCGCTCGATATGTTGAGCAGCAGGGCCACCAACCCCCCTGCGCCGGCCATCTGCGCCAGCAGGTAGAACAGGCATACGGCCAGGGTGGTGGTCGCCGCGGCCATCCGTACCGGCCGCTGCTTGAGCCGGAAACTCAGCACGTCGGCCATGGTGAATTTGCCTGCGTTGCGGAGCAGTTCGGCGACGAGCAGCAAGGCGACCAGCCACGCGACCAGGAAGCCGATCGAGTACAGAAAGCCGTCGTAGCCGTA
>JAVRPF010000490.1:0-5742 GCA_032162385.1 Mycobacterium sp. | reverse complement strand
CCTCGACGTTCGCGCAGCGCGCGATCAACCGGACCAGGTGCGGATGTCGCGGCGCCAACTCCGGTGCGTCCTCCACGCACACGATGCGCTCGTCGGGCGACATGGCGCCCAGCGCGGCCGACAAGAGCGTCGTCTTGCCTGCGCCCGTACCGCCCGAGACGAGGAATGCCAGTCGCGCGCCGATGATCTGGTTCAGGAGCTCGAGTGCCTCGGTGGCGATGGCGCCGGTTCCGGCGAGCGCGTCGAGGTTCTGGGTGGCTGGTCGCAGCACCCGCAGCGACAGGCAGGTTCCGCCGCCCGCGATCGGTGGGAGCACCGCGTGCAGCCGCACGGTCAGATCGCCGATCGCCAGGCCGGTCAACTGCCCGTCGACCCATGGCTGCGCCTCATCGAGACGCCGGCCGACCGACAGCGCAAGGCGCTGAGCCAGCCGCTGCACTGCGGCGTCATCGGCGAACCGGATCGAGCTGCGGCGCAACCCGTTTCCATCGTCGACCCACACCGAGTCGGGTGCGGTGACCAGCACGTCGGTGGTGCCGTCGGCACGTAGGAGCGGCTCGAGGATGCCTGCGCCGGTGAGTTCGGTCTGCAGGACGCGCAGGTTGCTCAACACCTCGGTATCACCGAGCACGCCACCGGATTCCGCGCGGATGGCGGCGGCGACCACGTTTGGCCGAAGCGATGCCGACTCGGCCGCCAACCGCTCCCTGACCCGGTCGACCAATGAGGCGCTCACGCCGCCCCCCGCTGGCCGACGTCGCCGGGTTGGTGAGGCAGCACCGTCAGCACCCGTCGGGCGGCAGACGCCAGCGGAGAACGGCGCCGCAGGCGTAGGCCGCCGTGCTCGAGCATGCCGGCCACGCCTGGTTGTGTCCGCATCGCGGCCAGCGGTGGCAACCCCACGATCTGCGCCACGTCGGCCGAGCTCAGCCCTCCCGGCGACGGCCCGCGGACGACGAGACCGACGTTCGGGTTGGTCGCCACCAACCACTGGGCGGTGGCCGCGGCGGCGGCGCACGACCGGACGTCGGCGGGTGTGAGGAGAACCACCAGATCCGCGGCGTCCAGCGCGGCTTCGACCGCGTTGGTGGCTCGTCGTGGAAGGTCACAGACGACCGTGGTGCCGCTGCGACGGCCGGCGTCGACGACCGCGCCGAGCGCCACCGCGTCGACCTCGCTGGGAGCGCGGCCCGCGGACAGCACCGTCACGCCGTCCCGGGTCGGGAGCGCGTCGTGAAGGGCCGCGTAGTCGAGCCGCCCACCCTGTAACGCCAGGTCAGGCCAGCGCAGCCCGGCCTCGGCCTCTCCGCCGACGGCCAGATCGATGCCCCCGCCCCACGGATCCACGTCGACCAGCAGCGCCTGCGGCGCGGCGAACGCGAGCGCCGTCGCGAACACCGATGCGCCCGCACCACCCCGTCCGCCGATCACCGCGAGGACAGCTCCGCGGCGCTCCGCCCGCCGCGACTCCACCGCCTCGGAGAGTTCGGCGACCAGATCCGCCTCCTGATCCGGCAGGACCAGCACCCGTTGAACCCCGACGGCGATCGCCGCCTCCCATTGCCAGGGCTGCGGCTCTGCACGCCCGACGAGAAACACGCGACCGCGGCGCGGCAGAGCGAGTTCGACACAGCGACGAGTGGTTTCAACGTCCAGCACGACGGCAGAAGCGGCTTCCCACACCTTGCGGCTGGACGGTTCGGACGCGTGCACCACCCGGACCCCGACGGCCGCGCCAACGCGATCGACCTCATTTCGCAGGTCCGCGTCCGCGACCAGTGCGAGGATCCCACCGCTGGTGTTCATCACCCCACTCTGGGCGGCGGCGGCGACGAATCGCTACGCCCAGGTAGCCATCTGTGGAGGAAACCGGATCTGTGCACAACGGGCTTGCGGCGACCAATGTCGGGTCGCGGCGAGTGCGACGAGCGGGGGGAATGACCCCAGAAAAGGGACGACCCCCGCCAGGGGGGGAGGAGGCGGAGGTCGTCGTGTATCAGCCCCGGGGGGTCGGGCTGATGCACACCCGGCATAAGCCGAGTAATAGTTACTATACACACGACGGCACAGCGGCTGGCAAGTCCTTCTTTCCCTCGCAACAACCCTGTGACCTGGAAAGTTGCAGCATCGGCCACGTGACATTGACTGCCACTTGAGCCGGGTCGTTCGCCACCGTCACGACCGCGGCCCCTATGCTGAGAACCGTGAGCGCATCCGACCAAGCGGCGGATGGTTCGCTGGCGCCGGGACGCGAGACCACGACGGGACTCCCCGTCCGGACCGCGGCCTTCTTCGACCTCGACAAGACGGTCATCGCCAAGTCGAGCACGTTGGCCTTCAGCAGACCCTTCTTCGACCAAGGGCTGATCAATCGACAGACGGTCCTGAAATCTGCCTACGCGCAGTTCCTGTTCCTGATGTCCGGCGCCGACCACGAACAGATGGATCGGATGCGCTCCTACATCACCAACATGTGCACCGGGTGGAACGTCGAACAGGTGAAGTCGATCGTCGGCGAGACCCTGCACGAAATCGTCGACCCGCTGGTGTTCGCGGAGGCCGCAAACCTGATCGCGGACCACAAGCTGTGCGGCCGCGACGTAGTCGTCGTGTCTGCGTCGGGCGAGGAGATCGTCGCGCCGATCGCCCGCGCGCTTGGCGCGACCCACGCGATGGCCACCCGAATGGTCGTCGAGGACGGCAAGTACACCGGCGAGGTGGCGTTCTACTGCTACGGCGAGGGCAAGGTCGAGGCAATCCGGGAGCTCGCCGCCCGCGAAGGCTACGCACTCGAACACTGCTACGCCTACTCGGATTCGATCACCGATCTGCCGATGCTCGAGTCAGTCGGCCATCCGACGGTGGTCAATCCCGATCGCTCGTTGCGCAAGGAGTCCGCGGCGCGTGGCTGGCCGGTGCTGACGTTCTCCCGGCCGGTCTCACTGCGCGACCGCCTCCCCGCCGCGCCGTCGGGTGCCGCCGTCGCGACCACCGTCGCCGTCGGCGCGAGCGCGCTGGCGGCCGGTGCCCTGACGTACTCGCTGCTCCGACGCTTCGCCCCCTGATACGGTCTGCACCTACCCGCAGGTAGCTGAGCCAAGCGGCGTAACGATCCGGCGACGCCACCGAATTGGCACTTGATGTGACCGCGGTCACGGAGTACAAAGGAAGCACGGAAGCCTGGCGAGGCCAAGCTCGTGCCGGAAGAGAAGGCGCGAACTCCCGAGTCAGGCTACCCGGCACGGAACCCGGCACCCACGCGGAGCACAAGCCGCGATAATGGCAAAAGTGTTGCGGGCCTGCGTAATTGCGAAAAGCGGACAGCGATGACGACCCTTTGGGTGGGGTCACAGGTGTAGCGCTTCTCAAGAACGCCGAGGTCGTCCCACGCAACCCCACCAAGCACGCTTGGTAACCGGAGTCCGTGCTAGCGGGCGGCGAGCCGAACTATTTCGGAGCGCCGCCCGCTTCGTTTGCTGGGGAGTTCATTCCGATGCCGCCTGAGCTATCGCCAACGCCTCCCGGGCGCCGGCGTGGAATGCGGTGCAACTGGTGAGGATCCACGCCGTCAGGCCGTCGGGTGTGCCGGACTGGAACCCACGTGCCGCGGCGCGATAGTCGCCGGAGTGGCGCATCCAGTAGACCTCGGGCACGCCGAGTCCGTGCGGATCCAGTCCGCTGGTGATGGCGATCAGCCGCGACACGGCGCGGGCCACCACTCCGTCGGCGACGCCGAACGGTGCCAGTGTGAGCAGCTCACCGTGCGCGACGGCGGCCAGCACCGGCGCGGGAACCCGTTTGGCGCCAGTGATGACGTCACGGAGCAGCTCGAGGCGACGCCCGACGTCGGCGTCCGGCCGTGGCCTGCCCAGCCGGTCGTCTTCGGTCAGATCAGCGGCGGCCAACGCATGCAGCCGTGCGAGCGCCTGCAACGGCGCCCGCTGCCACACTCCGACCAGCGCGGTCGCGCCACCCTCCAGCGCCTCGGCCACACGGAGCGCACCAGCCAGCACAGGGTCGGTGTCGTCCTCGGCGCGGATCGTCAGCGATCCCCCGTCCAACACCGACGACGCACGCGCAGCCCGCACCGCGGCCTCCGCCGCCGTCGTCGGCCAGCGTCGGAGGTTGACCCGGTGCCGATGCGCCCGGCCGAGCGCCTCCCGGGCTTCGTCACAGGCTTCGGCGACCCCCGGCAGCTCGGTCAGCGGGGCCAGCGGATCCGTCACGGCAGCACACGCTAGACCGGCACGCAGCGACGAATCGCCGGGGCCCGACCGTTGGGCCCGGCTTCCGTGACGTTCGTCGCAGCAGACGCGCCGCCCGCAGGCGTCGCCACGAGTTGCCAACGTTCACGCAACGTTCGGTGACTACGCTCACATCCATGTCGGAGACGCACACCGAAGCTCAGTCGGCCTATCCCCCATCCGGTGATTTCACTGCGCAGGCCAACGCAACCGCCGACCTGTATCGCCAGGCCGAGCAGGACCGGCTGGCGTTCTGGGACACCCAGGCCAACCGACTGTCGTGGGAGACCCCGTTCACCGAGGTCCTCGACTGGTCCGGCGCACCGGTCGCCAAGTGGTTCGTGGGCGGGCGGCTCAACGTCGCCTACAACTGCGTCGACCGCCACGTCGAGGCGGGCAACGGTGACCGGGTGGCCATCCACTGGGAGGGTGAGCCGGTCGGCGACAGTCGCACCCTGACCTACTCCGAGCTGCTGGCCGAGGTCTGCAAGGCTGCGAACGCACTGACGGATCTGGGACTGGTGGCGGGCGACCGTGCCGCCATCTACATGCCGATGGTGCCCGAAGCGATCGTCGCGATGCTGGCCTGTGCGCGGCTGGGGGTCATGCACTCGGTGGTGTTCGCCGGCTATTCCGCGACTGCGCTGAAGGCCCGCATCGAGGATGCCGAGGCCAAGCTGGTCATCACCACCGACGGACAGTACCGGCGCGGCAAGGCGGTATCTCTGAAGGAAGCCGTCGACGAGGCCGTAGACGGGCGCAGCCCGGAGAAAAGCACAGTCGAGCACGTTCTGGTGGTGCGGCGCACCGGGATCGAAGTGGAGTGGACCGAGGGCCGCGACCTGTGGTGGCACGACGTCGTCGACGGCGCATCCACTGAGCACAGCCCCGAGGCGTTCGACTCCGAGCACCCGCTCTTCCTGCTGTACACCTCTGGCACGACCGGTAAGCCCAAGGGCATCGTGCATACCAGCGGCGGGTACCTGACGCAGACGTCGTACACCCACTTCAACGTCTTCGACGTCAAGCCGGACACCGACGTGTACTGGTGCACCGCCGACATCGGCTGGGTCACCGGGCACACCTACATCGTCTACGGCCCGCTGTCCAACGGCGTGACCCAGGTGGTCTACGAGGGCACCCCTGCCTCGCCCAATGAGCATCGCCATTTCGAGGTCATCGAAAAGTACGGCGTCACAATCTATTACACGGCGCCCACCCTGGTCCGCACCTTCATGAAGTTCGGCCGCGCGGTTCCCGACGCCCATGACCTGTCCAGTCTGCGGCTGCTCGGCTCAGTCGGCGAGCCGATCAACCCGGAAGCCTGGCGCTGGTACCGGGACGCCTTCGGCGCCAGCAAGACTCCGATCGTGGACACCTGGTGGCAGACCGAGACCGGGTCGATCATGATCTCCCCGCTGCCGGGCGTCACCGCGACCAAGCCCGGATCGGCGATGACCCCCCTGCCCGGCATCTCGGCCAAGATCGTCGACGACGA
>JAVRPF010000489.1:0-4353 GCA_032162385.1 Mycobacterium sp. | reverse complement strand
CGGCTTCAGGCGGCGGCACCAGCGGTGGTGTGGGAGGCCGAGTTCTACCTCGAGATCCGATGGTCCACTCAGGCGATCATCGAATACCTGAATTACTTTGCCCAGCAGCGACAGCCACTACCGGTGAGCCTGTACTTCGGCGTGATCGAACTGATCGAGACCAGTGGTGAGTCCGAGCGGTGGCAGCGGTCGTTACGGGATGCGCTCGGCCGAACGCCGCGACCACGTATCGGCGGTCAGTCGTCGCAGTCAGGCTCGGCGCGTCGCGCGCGTGAACAACCCAACGTCATGAAACAGCACACCTAGTCTGCTGACGATGGTCGGCTTCGGCGTCGCACCGCACTCCTGCAGTGGGAGGCTGGCGAGTCACACGCGGGCCTGGCGACGGTAGGTGAGTTTGTCGAATTCCCTGCCGTATTCGTCGACGGCCACCACGTCCATTTCGCTGACGAGGACACCAGGGCGCACGTCGACACGGATGAAGGCATAGCCGCGCAACCGCACCCGCGACCAGCCGACCGCCTCGTCCTGCTTGCCGCCGTCGGCATCCCAGACGTAGCTGTTGGGCACGAAGGTGTCGGCGAGCTCGTTCCCGCGGTAGCTTTCCAGCTCGCCGGGCTGAAAGTCGTACCGCGGCCGCCCACCGCATCCGACCGTGTAATAGACGGTGCCGTCGGTTTCGGGATAGACGATCCCGTTGTCGGCGGCGACGGTCGTTGGCGTGTTGGCCCGGATGGGGTCGGTGCGTTCGAAGACGTGATTGTGGCCTTGGAGCACCAGGTCGACCTGGTACCGATCGAAGAGCTTGCTCCAGGCCGCCCGCACTCCGCCGTCACTGGCATGCGACGCGGTGGTGGAGTACGCGCAGTGGTGAAAGAAGCAAACGATGAAGTCGATGTCGGGGTTGGCGCGGTGGGCGGCCAATGTGCGTTCCACCCAAGAGTTTTGGGCGCCATGCGAGTAGCCGGTGTTCGCGGTGATCTCGTAGCTGACATCGTTTGCGTCCAGCGAGAGCACGGCAGCGTTGCCATACACGAACGAGTACACCGACGGGCACTTGGCGGGACCGTTGCCAGGAAAGTCGAGACGGGCCAGATGCCCGCCGTAGCCGTGCGTCGGGTACGCGGCCTCCATGTCGTGGTTGCCGGTGGCGAACATCCACGGCGTCGTCGATGCGCTGGCTTCGATCAGCCCGAAGTACACGTCCCAGACGTAGGGGTTGAACTTGTCGAAGCCGGCCGCAAGCTTGCCCCCGGACGGCACGAACGTCGCAGGCTTCCCCAAACCGGAGGGGTCCGCGTAGGCGATGTCGCCGGC
Organism: Mycobacterium sp.; assembly: GCA_032162385.1. GTDB lineage: Bacteria > Actinomycetota > Actinomycetes > Mycobacteriales > Mycobacteriaceae > Mycobacterium. The sequence goes on along the minus strand of JAVRPF010000489.1, from coordinate 3,036 downwards.
GAGCACGTGAAAGTCGGGCCTGGACGCGATGATCTGGTTCAGCACGTTGTCCGTGTGCGGGGCCGCGGGATCGTCGTCGGGCTTGTAGTAGCTGTCGTCGTAGTCACCACGGGCGATGCCGGGAGGCAGCACCGGGGTTTCATCGGTGCCCTGGTCGCCGAGCATCGTGAACCGGAACGGGCCCACCGCATCTCGCGCGCTCGGCATCCCGGTCGAGGCCGAGCGGAGGTCGCTGACGAAGCCGTCCTCGGTGCGCCACCGGTAGAAGTGCGGCGTGTGGCCGGGCAGGCCGTCGACGGGAACGTGGGCGTAGAACTGCTCGGCCGCCAGCACCCCGCCATCACTGGCCGGGATCTGGGTCACCAGGTTGCGGACCTCCGCCTCGGTGGTCGCTCCCAGTCCGGGTGTTGGGCCGTGGTCGACGAAGATCTTGGTGCCGTTCGGGTTTCGTGACAGCTGTGCCGCGAGGCGCAACTGGCTGGAGGCATCGGAGCCGTAGCCCACCCGCCGGTTGGCGACCGCCAGCGGCGCATCCTGCGCGTAAGCGCGACGACCAAATGGTGAAAGCCCCACCGCGGCGACCGCCGCCGCGGCCGCCGATCCGCGCAAGAAGTTCCGTCTCGACACGGGGTGGCGACGGAGATGGGCCCGATGCCAGTCGTACTGCTCGACCATCGTCATGTTGGCGGCCACTGCCGGCGGAATTCCGGTATCGGGGATCTCCCCGGCAGTGCTCAAACGATTCGTAGGCACCAGAGGATGCTCGCGCAGACCCCTCCGTGCGGCCACTCGGCGGATACAACCACCGGGAAATTCTCGGTTAACATCTCGCGGCTCAACCTCCGGTCAGTTTGGTGCGTGACCGCGCTCTACCCGGACGTACGCACGGAACTCCGGGCTTAACTGGTTCGCCTGAATGCAGAGGAGCCTCGGCCGGCGGCGGTTCGCCTAGTTGCCGAGGATCTGCAGGTGCCTGCCTCGACGGTCGACGTTCACGCAGATGACCTCCGCCTGAAGCACGCGACGGCGGACGGCCAGATCGATGGAGCGCAAGCCGGGCTCCCCAGCCGGCTCCGCGGCTGCCTTGAACGGCGCTGTGGCGAAGTGGCAGGCCGATAGCACGACCCTGTTCACGCGCATGGTCGATCACAGCTCGGGGCTGCTCGCATGCGCTGCCGCCTACGTCGCGACGGACGATCAGAGCGCCTATCAGATACGGACGACGGTTCAGATACGGACGACGGTCGGGGACGGTGTGCCCCGGCTCGGTGCCGTCCTGGCGGAGGCCGTTGAGGTGGACCAGGAGCTGGCGCGGGCCATCGCGATGGCCACCGGCGAGTCAGCGATCCCCCACGGTCCGCACGACAACCGCCCGGAGATCCAAGACGCGCTGTCCAAGCCATTGCCTGAGGACCCGCAGCAGTTCCACGATCCCGGGATGCGTGTCGGCGGTATCACGCCAGTTGGACTTCCGGCGCCCGACGCCGAGAACGTGGCTCCGGCCTGGGCGAAGGCGACTGCGGTAGCACGTCCGATCCCGGATCCTGCTCCGGTGAGCCGCGGCGATACGCGAGCACGTTTCGCCGTGTCTCGGCATGTTGCTGAACCTCGCTTCGACTGCACTCAGGGCCGTGCCTTTCACGACCCTGAGTGCAATTTCCTCCACTCGACGACCTTGGCGAACAGCGCGTCGCGCTCGTCACTCGACAGTTCACGAGCGTTGACGTCGTAGGACTCTGCGCCGATCTCGACGTGCACCTTGGCGTTGGCACGAAGGTTGTGCACCCACGCCGGGTCCTTCGGCGCTCCGCCGCAGGAGCCGCCGATGAGGATGCGGCCGTCGATCGTGAGGTACTCCAGTGGATTTCGTGTTCCAACAGTGGGTGCGGCAATCTTTGGATAGACCTAAGCCGCAGTTGCTGTATGTCGCCGTGCCCGCTGCCACGGCCAGGTCATCAGGGCCCACACGATGAGGACGATCGTGGTCTCGGCTAGCACGTACACCGGCCACGGGCCCAATACGTCCAGGAGTGACGCGGTAGGGGGCTTCCTGTTGAGGTAGCCGTAGTTGGTTCCCGCGATCACGTTGAAGGTGAAGGTGAACGCCGCCCATGCGAGTGTGGCGATGACCGCGAGGCGGTAGTCGCGCCACCGCGGCCGCATCCCACGCCCCCACGTGAGATAAATGGCCGACCATACAACGAGCATGTGCAGCGCAAAGAACGTGACGAAGAGATGGTGCGGGAAATCTGGCGCGCCTTCCTCTGGCGTGCCGATGTCTGGTGTGATCAACGCCTGTGAGCTAAGGACGAGGCCCCAGAAGTAAGTGAGCGCAAAGGCCCAACGGCGCTGCGACCACAACGCATAGGCGGCGATCAGTTCCGCGACATCGCACAGCTGCAGCGGCACCGAGGTGTCGAGGGTGGGCCGGATCAGTTTGTACACCAGCGCGACGATGAATACCGCCAGCAGCAGGACCGCCAGGACGCGGCCGAGGAGCCGGGCCTGCGGTTCGGTCTGCCTGCGTCCGATCCAGACCAGCGCCGCGGCCCCGAGCACGAACACCCCGAGCACCACCAAGTGCGACGGGCCGTACGCGGAGAACTCCCGTTGTGAGGCGAACAGCTCCATCTACTACTCCCCCAGTTTCATCGCACACTATGTGCCTGCAGGTATTCGCTGGCCCAGCTTCGCTCAGATCAACTTACAAATCGAGTACCGCCGATCTCACGGGCGTTCACCGTGACCCCGATACGAAGTCTGGAGACCCTCACCGCCGGCTAAGTCCGCGAACCAAACGCGCGCGAAGGAACCGCCCGCTGATCACACCTGGTCGGGTGTGAGCACACGGCTCGCGGGTGCTCCTCAGAAGTAGGTTGAGGCCTGCGTGGTGGTCCCGTTGTCACACGTGATGGTGACGTTCCAGTTCCGGAACTGGGGAACGGACGGGACGATCCTCAGGTCGTAGGTGGAGTTGGCCGGCAACCCGAAGCCGCGGTTGAAGTTATCCGTCGCGTACGTGCACTGCGACGAGAC
>JAVRPF010000488.1:0-5637 GCA_032162385.1 Mycobacterium sp. | reverse complement strand
ACCATGCCGAGGTTGGTGAAAAACACTGTGTGCGGCCCCTTTTGGGGTGCCGGCGGCGGTGCGGGCGGTGCACCGTCCGGTGGCGTGCCCGGTTGTTTCGGTGGAATGGGCGGGACCAGGTCCCACTGGTCGTAGTTGCCCGAAGGCAGCAGCAGCGCACCGTCTGGCGTGTTGTCGATCGCACTGAGCACCGCGCGCATCCGGGGGTAGTCCAGGTAGTCGGCGGCGGTGAGCGGGTGCGCGTGACCGGTGGCCTGCGCGTAGAAGCGGCGCTCGTCGACGATCCCCGAGTAGGTGACCCGGGTGGCGTCCGAACCCATCCCTGGCGAAGTCGCCGCCCACGCCGACCAACCCATGACGGCCAACCAGATCGCGCTGGTGGCGCCGGCCAGCAGGTAACCGGTCTCCCGGCCCATCCTGGTGCCGTCGGGCAGCACGACGGGGATCACCGCGACCGGCAACAGCAGGCAGAAGAGCGGCGTCAGCAGCACCCTGCCGTGCATGAAGTCGCCGCCCTGACGGACCCAGTAGACCGCCTGTGCCAGCCCACTGGCGAGCATGAAAAGCACAACGGCAGGCGGACTTTGGATCGACCGCGCGAGTCGTCCGTAGCCCCGCGGGATTTGGTGCCGGGTCCACCACGGCATCGTTCTCGACGCGAAGAGCACCAACCCGATTGCGGCGAGCAGCATCACCGGCACCCACAACCGGTAGGGCTGATTGAAGTTGGTCAGGTACAGGAAGCCCTGCTGCCACTTGGACCCCGACGCGTCCTTCGCGATCGCGGTGCCAGGTACCATCAGGCCGTAGTAGCCCATCCGGAACACTTGATAGGCCACGGGCAATGAGCCGCCTGCGACCACGATCAGCAGCCGCCGGTGCCAGCCGCGCGCGGCGACGAGCATCATCACCAGCGCCAAGCCGCCGATCAGCGCCAACTCGGGCCGGACCAGGACGCTCAGTCCTGCGACGAACGCCAGCGACCCGTCGAAGACCTGGCTCACCGCGTTCTTCACCGGCGGACCGCCGGGGACGGCCGGGACGGCGGGCAGCCGCAGGGACTGCGACCAGCACACCATCATCCACCAGAGCAGACCGAGATAGGCCAGTACCAAACCGTTTTCGAGCCCGGAGGTGGCGAAGTCACGGGCAGGTGGGATGGCGATGTAGACCAGCACCCCGGCAGGCAGCAGCAGCGCCCGGCGGCCCCGCAGCCCGGGTGCGTACAGCCGGCCGGTGCCGAGCATCGCGAAGACGATGCCGAGCACGCTGAGCGCCAACGCGAGCGCCAACGCGACGTATTCGAGTTGCGTCGAGCCACCGATCCAGGCGCCAAGGGTGACCAGGAAGCTCCACACCGTCGAGGTGTTGGCCTCCACCCGCTCGCCCGTGTTGAACACCGGGCCGTTGCCCGCCAGCAGGTTTCGCACGGTCCGCAAGACGATCAGGCCGTCGTCGGCGATCCAGCGGCGTTGCCAGGCACCCCAGCCGAACAGCCCGGCGACCACCAGCACGCTCAGCCAGAGGCTGATCCGGACCGTGACGTCGTAGGGGAACGCCGGCCAGTGCGCCCACCGGCTCGCGGTGAACGAACTCGCCCGGTCAGCCGAAGTAGGCGGCGACACCTACGGTTCCGATCAGAATCACTGCCAGCAGCTGCAGCACCCGGTCTCGCAGCGCGATGTCCTCCGGCTCACCGGCGAGGCCACTGTCGACGTCGACGGCGTAGCGCAGGATCGCGATGGTGAACGGGACGATCGTCACGGCCCACCACGAGGCCGCACCGCCATCGCGCACGAAGGCGAACAGGCTGTAGCACAACACCACCGCAGTCGCCGACAACGTCCAGACGAAGCGGAGGTAGGTGCTGGTGTAACTCTCCAATGACTTGCGGATCTTCGCGCCGGTGCGTTCGGCCAGCTGCAGTTCGGCGTAGCGCTTGCCCGCCACCATGAACAGCGATCCAAACGCCATCACCAGCAGGAACCATTGCGTCAACGGAATGCCTGCCGCCACGCCGCCCGCGATGGAGCGGATCAGGAAGCCCGAGGAAACGATGCAGATGTCCAGCACGGCTTGATGTTTGAGCCCGAAGCAGTACGCGAGCTGGATGCCGATGTAAACCGCCATCACAATGGCCAGGTTGGGCGTGGCCAGGCACGAGATGGCCAGGGAAGCGGCGGCGAGCACGACCGCAAGTGAGTAGGCCAGTCCCTGAGGCACCACGCCTGCGGCGATCGGCCGGTACCGCTTCGTCGGGTGTTCTCGGTCTGCCTCGACATCGCGGGCGTCGTTGATCAGGTAGATCGACGACGCCGCCAGGCTGAACACCACGAACGCGATGCCGACCTTGACGATCACCTCGCGGTAGTCGTATTGATCGTCACCACCGAGCGAGGCCAGGGGTGCCGCGAACACCAGCAGGTTCTTGACCCACTGCCGGGGCCGGAGCGCCTTGACGATGCCGGTCGCGAGGTTCTTGGGCGGGCCGAGAACCGGCGGGGCTTCCTCGCTCATCGAGTCTCTCCTTCAGCCCGGTCCCCTACCGCAGCCACTGCCTTGGCGATGACCGCGCCGACCGCCACCCCGACGAGGACATCTGTCGGGTAGTGCACTCCAAGCACCAAGCGGGACAACGCCATCGGCGGCACCAGTACCCATGACAGGGGCAGGCCGGTGGTACGCGCCAGCAAGATCGACGCTGCGGTGGTCGACGTGGCATGCGCAGACGGGAAGCTCAACCGGCTCGGCGTGCCGACGTTGACGGCGATCGCAGGGTGATGCGGGCGCTCGCGCTTGATCACCCGCTTGATCACCACCGCGGCGGCGTGGGCGAGGAACGCGCCCGCACCTGCGGCAAACCACGCCCGGCGCGATCGAGGCTGAAGCAGCGCGCCCAAAGCGGCCACGGCGACCCAGCCGATGCTGTGCTCGCCGAAATGCGACAGGCCGCGCGCACCGGTCAGCACGCCGGGCCAGTCGGCCAGCGCATGCTGAACGGCCACCAGCGCGGCTTCCTCGCCGCGCAGGGTCTCAGCCATCGGCGGGCGATGATTCCAGGAGCACGGTTTCCCACTTCTGCTTGCTGGACAGCACGGGCAGCGCCCCACGGTAGACCTTGCGCATCCGATTGAACTTGCGGGCAAGTCGCAGTTGCCGGCGCATCGACTCGCGCAGCAGCGCGAACATTTTCGCGCGGTCACGCTGTCGGTAGACCACACCGCGGCCGTCGGCGGTGGTCACCGTGACACCGTCGAACTTGCATAGTGAGAACCACCGTGCGTCCTGGGTCGCCACGTTGAGCTGCGGGCGCTGGTGATGAGCCGGGTCGTGCTGCTTGAGTTGGTGAAGCACGCCACGGGTCAGCCGGACGGCGATCGCGGGCGGATTGGCGGGGATCTGCACTCTCTTGCGGTGTTTGTCCGACGGCGGCGGCAGCGTGGTGGCGCCCGGCAGCACCACCGCGTCGGGGAACTGCTCCCGCATCTTGCGTACGTCGGGTAGCGCGGACTCCAGGATCGAGAATATGTGCTCGGGCCCGGCCAAGAAGTCGTCCATCGCCTTGTTCTGGATCGCTACGGTCGAATACTCAAGGCACAGCAGGTGTTTCAACGTCGCCTTCATGTGGCTGGCGATCAGGCCACCGACGTTGCCGTCCCAGTGCATGGCAGCGACCACCAACCGATTGCGCAGGTGGAAGTAGGCCTGCCAGTCGATCGCATCGTCCTTGTCACTCCACGCCATATGCCAGATCGCCGCCCCGGGCAGCGTGACCGTGGGGTAGCCGTGCTCGCCTGCGCGCAATCCGTAGTCGGCGTCGTCCCACTTGATGAACAATGGCAGCGGCTGGCCGAGTTCCTCGGCGACCTGCCGCGGGATCATGCACATCCACCAGCCGTTGTAGTCGACGTCGACACGGCGATGCAGGAGCTTGCTGCGGGGCTCCTCTTCGTCGTCGAGCGGGTACTTCGCGAAATTGTGGTCGTACTCGGTGTTGATCGCGTTGGTCCACATGAAGTTCTCTTGGTCGACCATCTCGCCCATCACGTGCAGGTGCGACGGCTCCTGCAGGTTGAGCATCTGACCGCCCACCAGTGTCGGCACCTTGGCGAACCGGTTCATCGCCAGCGCACGCAATACCGAGTCCGGCTCGATGCGGATGTCATCGTCCATGAACAGGATCTGTTCACAGTCGGTGTTCTTCAGCGCCTCGTACATCACCCGGCTGTAGCCGCCGGAGCCACCGAGGTTGGGCTGATTGTGGATCGTAAGCCGGTTACCCAGCACAGCGGCCGCGGCAGCGAAGCCCGGGTGATCAACGGCCTTCTTGGTCCCCTGGTCGGACACGATGACCGCACCAATCACCTCGTCCACCAACGAATCCGAAGTCAGTGCCGCCAGTGCGTTCACGCAGTCGGCGGGCCGGTTGAAGGTCGGGATGCCGACCGCTACCTTGGCCCGGCCCGGCGCGGACACCGGCGCGAACCAACCTGCGCTGTGGACGGTGACCTTCGATTCGGTGGTGATGTCGAACCAGATCCAGCCGCCGTCCTCGAAAGGGTCCAGCCCGATCTCGAATTCGAGTATTGCGGGCTCGTTCGAGACACCGCTCGAAACAGGGGCCCCGCCAACGGTTATCCGCGCGCCGGTGGCCTTGGACCGGTAGACGTCGACGCGGGCGCTGCCGGTCAGCTCGACGCGCAACACCACCGATTCGAGGATCGACCAACGGCGCCAATAGCTGGCGGGGAAGGCGTTGAAGTACGTGGCGAACGACACCTCGGACTCCGCGCCGATCTCCAGCGTGGTGCGGGTCGGCGGGTGCGCACGCCTGGCGTTGGTTTCCGATTCCTCGATATAGAGTTTGCGGACGTCGAGCGGTTCGCCCGGGCGCGGGAGGATGACCCGGGTCAGAAGACTGACCGCCTTGGATTCCCCGCCATCGAGCGCGCCGGATGGAATCTCACTCATTCTGTCCTGCTTTCGGTCAGCGGTGCGCCGTCGCGCAGGTGTGGCGCCAGGGTGTTGTCGTACATGTTCAGCGCGCTGGCGATGGCCATGTGCATGTCGAGGTACTGGTAGGTACCTAGCCGACCGCCGAACAACACCTTGGTCGACGCCGTCTCGGTTTTTGCCCGCGCCCGGTAGTCGGCCAGCACTGCGCGGTCGGAATCGGTGTTGATCGGATAGTAGGGCTCGTCCTCGTCATCGGCGAACCGCGAGTACTCCCGCATGATGACCGTCTTGTCCGTCGGGTAGGCCCGCTCCGGGTGGAAATGTCGGAACTCGTGGATGCGGGTGTATGGCACGTCGGTGTCGTTGTAGTTCATCACAGGAGTGCCCTGGAAGTCGCCGGTGGGCAGCACGTCGAGTTCGAAGTCCAGGGTTCGCCAGCCCAGCCGTCCCTCGGCGTAGTCGAAGTAGCGGTCCAACGGTCCGGTGTAGACGACGGGTGCATCGGGATTCTCGGTGCGCAATCCGTCCCGCACGTCGAACCAGTCGGTGTCCAACCGCACCTCGATGCGCTCGTCGGCGGCCATGTTCTTCAGCCAGGCGGTGTAGCCGTCGACGGGGAGGCCCTCGTAGGTGTCGTTGAAGTACCGGTTGTCGAAGGTGTAGCGCACCGGCAAGCGATTG
>JAVRPF010000487.1:0-4800 GCA_032162385.1 Mycobacterium sp. | reverse complement strand
CATGCTGTCTCCATTCCATTGACGAAGGCGAGAATCTCGACGGCCTTGATGGCCGGATCGAAGTCTTGGCGGTAGCGGCCGTCCCGCTGACCGCTCCCGATGAGGCCCGCGACGATGGCGACGGCATCGTGCTGCCGCTGCAGTAGGCGGTCGTGCAGCGGGGCGTCGGGTGCGATGTTCTCGATCAGCAGGACGGTGAACGTGCCGACGAGCTCGGGTGCACGGCGGAAGCGCTCGGCCACCCGGCAGATCTCGGTGACCAGATCGCCGGACCGGTCGGCGTGCAGGTCGTCGTCGTCGTCGCGGGCGTCGAGCACGGCGTTGAGCAGCTGCTCCTTGGACTCGAAGTGGTGCAGCAGCCCGGCCGGGCTGACGCCGGCCTCCTTGGCGATCTGTGCCAGCGACGTGTTGCGCCAGCCGTTGCGCGCGAGCAGGCGCTCCGCAATCGCGAGGATCCGCTGCTTGCGGTCGTCGCCCTTGGCGAGCAGCGTTGCGTACGGCCGCGGAGACTCCCGAGCGGACACCGAACTCCTTTGGTCAAACCAACCTAGTGAACACACAGTAGGTAGGTTGGCCGCTGTGACAAGGGTCTCTTCGAACTTGTTTCTCGACCGGTGTCACGTCTGCTGGTCACGGCGATTTCGGCGTGATCGGTCGCGCTGAGCGCTACTCAGCACGCCGAAATCGCGGAAAGCTAGAGTCCGAGCGACTTGGCGATGATCACCTTCATGACCTCACTGGTCCCGGCGTAGATGCGCGCCACCCGCGCGTCCGTGTACAGCCGGGCGATCGGATATTCCATCATGTAGCCATAACCGCCGAAGAGCTGCAGGCAGCGGTCGATCACCCTGGCCTGCATCTCGGTGCAGAACAACTTCACCCTGGCGGCGTCGGCGGCCGATAGGTCGCCGTCCACGTGCAGGGTGACCGCGCGGTCCAGCATCGCCTGGGCCGCCTCCACCTCCGTCGAGCACGCGGCGAGTTCGAACTTGGTGTTCTGAAACGAGGCGACGGGCGTGCCGAATGCCTTGCGATTCTTGGTGTAGTCAATGGCCGCGGAGATTGCGGACCGCGCCTGCGACACCGACCCGACGGCCACGGTGAGGCGTTCCTGCGGCAGGTTATGCCCCAGGTAGCCGAACGCCTCGCCCTCCTCCCCCAGCAGATTGGCCGCAGGCACGCGCACGTCGACGAACGACAGCTCGGCGGTGTCCTGCACCTTGCAGCCCATCTTCTCCAGCTCGCGACCGCGGGTGAAGCCGGGCATGCCGTCCTCGACGACGAAGAGAGTCAGTCCCTCGCGCCGGTTGTCGGCATCGGTGGACGTGCGGGCGACCACGACGACGAGGTCGGCCTGCATGCCGCCAGTGATGAACGTCTTGGCGCCGTTGACGATGTAGTCGTCCCCGTGGCGCACCGCAGTGGTGCGCATGCCTGCCAGGTCCGAACCGGTCCCGGGCTCGGTCATGGCGACCGCCGTCAGAAGCGTGCCCGCGGCGAGCCCGGGAAACCATCGCAGCCGCTGCTCTTCATTCGCGTAGTGCAGGAAGTACGGCAGGATCACCTCGAGCTGGGTGCGCACCGTGGACAGCGTGACCAGGGCCCGCGCCGCCTCTTCCTGCATCACGACGTTGAAGCGGTAGTCGGGCGTGCCGCCCCCGCCGTACTCCTCGGGGATCGCCATGCCGAGCATGCCGAGCTCGCCCATCTGCTTGAACACGTCGCGGGGCATGCGACCGCCCTTCTCCCACTCCGGATAGTGCGGTACCACTTCCTTTTCGACGAAGTTGCGGGCGAGCTCGCGGAACGCCTCGTGGTCCTCGGTGAACAGATCCCGGCGCATGGCGCCTCCTTTCGAACGTTCTCTACGCTCGTGCTAGTCCATGAGCTCGACCAGCGTGGCGTTGGCGGTGCCGCCACCCTCGCACATGGTCTGCAATCCGTAGCGAATTCCGTTGTCGCGCATGTGGTGAATCATCCGGGTCATCAGCACCGCGCCCGAAGCGCCGAGCGGATGGCCGAGCGCGATCGCCCCGCCCAGCGGGTTCAGCCGGGCCTCGTCGGCTCCGGTCTCGGCCAGCCAGGCCAACGGCACCGGCGCGAACGCCTCGTTGACCTCGAACACCCCGACCTCGTCGATGCCCACGCCCGCCTTGTGCAGCACCTTCTCGGTTGCGGGGATGGGGCCGGTGAGCATCAGCACGGGGTCGGCACCGGTGACCGCGCCTGCGCGATAGCGGACCAGGGGCGTCAGACCCAGTTGGACCGCGTTCTCGGCCGTCATCACCAACAACGCGGCGGCACCGTCGGAGATCTGTGACGAGTTGCCCGCGTGGATGACGCCGTCGTCGGTGAAGGCCGGCTTGAGCCCGGCGAGTTTCTCGACGGTGGTGCCGCGACGGATGCCCTCGTCGGCCGTCACCACGTCACCGTCTGTGAAGACCGGGACGATCTGGTCGATGAACGCGCCCGCGTCCTGCGCAGCGGCGGCCCGCTCGTGCGACTGCGCGGAGTACTCGTCGAGGCGGGTCCGGGACAGGTCCCACTTCTTGGCGATCATCTCGGCCGAGAGGCCTTGGTTGAACGAGAAACCGTCATAGCGGGCAAGGACTTTCGGCCCATACGGCATGCCGGTGGCGCGTGCGGCGCCGAGCGGCACCCGGCTCATCACCTCTACCCCACCCGCGACGACGATGTCCTGCTGGCCGGACATCACACCCTGCACGGCGAAGTCGAGCGCCTGCTGGCTCGATCCGCACGCCCGGTTGATCGTGGTGCCGGGGATGTGTTCGGGCCAGCCCGCGGCCAGCACCGCGTAGCGGCCGATGTTGCTGGACTGGTCGCCGACCTGCGAGACGCAACCCCACACCACGTCGTCGATCACGTCGGGATCGACGCCCGTGCGCTCGACGAGTTCGTTGAGGACTATCGCGGACAGGTCGGCGGCGTGCTGGTCGGACAGTCCGCCATTGCGCTTGCCTACCGGTGTACGTACCGCTCCGACGATGACGGTCTCACGCATAGTGATCTCGATTCTTCTCTTCGTTCATCACCGGTAGGCTCTCCGATCTGGTGCTGTCCCCCGAGCCGCTTCGCTCCTGTCCCCGAGGTCTATCCCCCGAGTCGCTTCGCTCCTGCCCCCTGGGAGGCGGCAACGCCCATTGCCCAGTGAACTCCGGCTCCCGCTTGCCCGCGAACGCCGCGTACGCCTCCCCGGAGTCTGCCGTGGCGAAGTTCCCCGGCTGTGCGCGGCCCTCGTTGGCCACCGCCTCGGCGAAAGTGGCGTTGGCGCCGTCGTTGAGCAGCGCCTTGCTCTGCGCCAGTGCGACCGGCGGGCCGGCGGCGAGCCGGCGGGCCAGGTCGTCGACGAAGGCGTCGATCTCGTCGGCCGGAGTCACCCAGGTGACCAGGCCGAGCCCGTGCGCCTCGGCGGCGTCGATCATGTCGGCGAGCAGCACCAGCCGCTTGGCCTGCTGAAGCCCGACCAGTTTGGGCAGCAACCACGAACCACCGAGGTCCACACCGACAGGCCGCGCTTGGCGAAGATCTGGCAGAACCGCGATTCGGGGGTCGCCACCACGAAGTCGCAACCGAGTGCGAGGTTCCAGCCCGCACCCACCGCCACTCCGGTCACCTTCGCGACGGTTGGGACGGCCAGGGGGTGCAGCGCCAGCGCCACGTCGCTGAGCCGACGCAATTTGTGCCGCGGATGGATGTCCTCGCCGGTGCCGATGTCGGAGCCCGAACAGAACGCGCCGCCCGCGCCGGTGATCACGAGCGCACGCACCCCGTCGTCGCGGGCAGCGGCGCGCAGCGCATCGGCCAGTTCCCGCCACAGCAGGGCGTCGATCGCGTTCTTGCGGAGCGGCCGGTTCAGCGTCAGTGTCCGGATCCCGTCCCGGTCGTCGGACAACAGGACCGGCTCATCTGGGGCGTTCACCGGTAGGCCTGCCCGATCGCGCCCTCGTCGCGCAACCGGGCGATCTCGTCGGCCGTGTGACCCAGCTCGCCGAGCACGGGGTCGGTGTGCACCCCCCGCTTGGCGTTGCGCCGCACCTTCTTGGCACACGCCTCGGCATCCCAGATGACCGGCAGCGTCATCGGGATGAACCGCGCGGGATACGCACCACACCACTCCTCGACGTGCCAGTCGTTGTAGGCCTGCACCAGCGCCAGCGAGAACGCCGGATCCTCAGTGGCGAACAAGCGGCCTGCGAAGCCCGGGAAGGACGGGAAGCACATCGATCCGAGGATGCCGCCTGCGTTCATGTCCTTGACGCGTTCATCGACCTTGTAACAACCCGGGCGGATCTCGTCGAGCCCTTGCGGCTCGAGCCCGTACTCCTCCTTCGGACGACCGGCCACCGCGTTGAGCGCCACATTGGGAATCACGATGTCGCGGAACTGCCAGGTATCCGAACCATCCGGGTTGTGCACCAGCCGCGGCGCCTCATCCTGATACTTCGCCGACAGATGGTTCTTGAACATGTCCGGCGGCTCAACGATGTGGTCATCCACGCTGATCAAGATCATGTCGTCTTTGTTCACGATCGTTCCTTTTGGATCAACACTCAGCACTAGTTCCAGTCATGTTCTCTACTAGAGGAAACTAGCCTCTCATAGAGAGAGAATCAACGTCAGATGCGGGGTCAGATCGTGCAGAACCTGCAGTTTTAGTCGCTCACAGGGCCGCGAACAAGGCCCCTCGACCTCGACTCTGCCATTGACGATTCGGGGTTGAGGTGGAAATCTATTAGGCAAATATGAGAATATAATTCTCACTCATGAGAGTCTGGGGAA
>JAVRPF010000486.1:0-3576 GCA_032162385.1 Mycobacterium sp. | reverse complement strand
TCGTCGAGGAGCACGATGTTGGTGTGTACCGGCCCGAGTTGGGTGACGAAGGAATTGGTCGCCGCCTCGTACACCTGGGTGCCGATGATGTCGCTGGGCAGCAGGTCGGGTGTGCACTGGATGCGCCTGAATCCGCCCCGGATCGATTCGGCGACCACGCGGGCCGCGGTGGTCTTCGCCAGGCCGGGAACGCTCTCGATGAGCAGATGGCCACCCGCGAGGAGGCCGAGCAGCATGGACTCCCGTAGGTGGTTCTGGCCGACCACCTTGGCAGAGAATGCGCCGGCCACTGCGCTCACGATGCGCTGGGCTTCGGCCATTTCACGCTGGTCAAGCTGCGATCGTGCTGCGGTCATGTGTCCTTCCGGTGCGGCTCCCGTGCTCTCCACATATACCCCGGCGCGGCGATTCCATGCCCCCGCGGCCGTTGCTGCCGCCCGCCGACGAATGCGCACCCCGGTGGTGGCTCCCGTAGGTTCGGTGACGTCATGCTGGCACTCCTCCTACCTCTCCTGGGGTTCGCACTCCTCGATTCGGTCAACGTTCTCAACCTGGGAGTGACGACGGCGGTCGTGTACGACAGCCGATTGAGCCGCAGGTCAGCGCTACCGTCCGGGCTGAGTTTCGTGGCAGGCGTGTTCATCGCGATCACGACGTTCGGCGTGCTAACCGTCCTCGGCCTGAACTTCCTGACCGATCGCTTCGACTTCGACCTCACGCCGACCATCCGCTATTGGGGTCAGTTGGCGCTTGGAGTGGTGCTGATCACCCTTGCGATCGCCTCGTCCAGGGCGAAGCCGACGCCGCCGCTGTGGGCGGTGAACGTGGCCAGGCGTAACCCGTGGCTGCTCGGACTCGTCGGGCTCGTCATCGGCTTCGGGCAGGCGCCCACCGCCGTCCCATACCTGACCGCGCTGGCGATGTTGTCCGCGCGCGCTCCGCTGCCGTCGGCGTGGCCGGTGATCGTGATCTGCTACTGCGCCCTCACCTTGGTGCCGTCACTGCTGGTGTTGGCGCTGTCGACGCGGCGGACCATCCGGGCCCGGCGGGTGCAGCGCAACTTCGTGCGCGCGCTCACTCGCTACGGACCGCTTGCCGTGCGAATGTTGTTCCTGGGCATCGGAATCGTGCTCGTCATCGGTGCGCTGCTGAACTACGACGCTCTCTGGTGATCGTGTGGCCGGCGAAAATCGATTGCATCGCGATCGGTGATGCGACTTGGCTGCTGGCACGGCGGCGAATTCACGACCCTGGCCGCAATGTGAACGCAGGCTCGGTTGTTAGACGTGGTCGACCGCCCATTGTGCGGCCCGCTTGACCAATCCGGATTCCGGATAGCGGACGTGTGAGTTGAAGTCCTTGCCCAGCGAGCAGATGGGATCGTTGGCGTTGCACATGTCGGCGGTCCTTGCGCCGTAGAGCGGGCTGAGCATCGTCAACGGCTGGCCGACTCGCGCCGAAGGATTGCCGAACACGGTGACCGCAGCGACGTGGTCGGCCATCGCGGGAGGCATCGGGGCCTTGAATCCGACTCCGGCGATCGGGGACGTGGTGATGACATCAACCACGGCCGCGCCCTGTGAGTACCCGCCGAGGACGATCCTCGTCGACGGGCATTTCGCTGCGGTGGCCTGGACGCGAGCGCTGGCGTCGTTCGCGCCGTCCACGACTCCGAGGAAGTCCCACGACGCGGGGTACTGCACGGCATAGGCGCGGACCGACTTCTTCTTCACCAGACCGCTAATCGAGTCCACCAGGGCCTGCCCAACTCGACCGATCCCCGGTGGCTCATCGGTGCCTCTTGCGAACACCACCTCGATGTCCGGGCACTCAGCGGCGGACGCGGTCGGCGCGACGGGGGAGGCCACAGTTGCGGCAACGACGAAGAGCATTGCGAGGGTGGCCATCACCATGCGGGCACCGCGACGGACGCGGGTTGCCGGACACTTCACCTCGGCGGCGCTGAAGGACAAGGTCCCTCCTTGGACCGAAGTGGGACATGGAAGCATTTACCCCAATTATCACTCCTATCACTCAGGCATCACAAAACGTTACCGAGCTGTTGTGCAGCAGGGCCTGGCCGGCGATTGCTCAGGCGGGGGTGCCGTCGGCGACCCTCGGCACCCGCTCGGCGGACGCGGTGTCGAGCACCAACGCTGCCACCCGGGAGCGGTGTTGCTCGGGGCTGCCCAGCAGCGCCGCGTCGGTAGTCGCGCGCTTGAAGTACAAGTGCGCCCGGTGTTCCCAGGTGAAGCCGATGCCGCCGTGCACCTGGATGGTGTCGGTCGCGACCCGGGCGAATGCCGCCGACGCCGTGGCCTGGGCGATGCTCGCGGCCAGCACGGGGTCATCCGAGCCATCGGTCAACGCCCAGACCACGTGGTACGCCGCGGAGCGGGCATGTTCGAGGTCGACCAGCAGGTCCGCCAACCGGTGCTTCACCGCCTGGAACGACCCGATCGGCCTGCCGAACTGCAGGCGCGTCTTCGCGTACTCGACCGACAGATCGAGCAGATGCTGTGCGGCGCCGACCTGTTCGACGGCCAGCAGCGCCGAAGCCACCTGCAGCGCATGCTCGATCACACGTTGCGCCTCGCCCGAATCGGCCACCAACCGGGCTGGCGCGTCGGAGAAGCGAACCGTGGCCTGCGGTCGCGTCAGGTCGAGCGTCGCCAGTGGGGTGCGGTCCACGTCCGGCCCCGCGGCCTCGACGGCGTACAGGGCCACCCCGTCCGGTCCGTTCGCGGAGACCAGGAGCACGTCGGCAGCACCCGCATCGACCACGCGCTCGACCGTGCCGGCGACGGTGTCGCCCGACGCGGTGACCGTCACGGCCGCCGGATCGAACGCCCCGGCCCGGTCGGTCACCGCGAAGGCCGCGGTGCGGCGGCCCTCCACCAACTCGGCGAGCAGCCCGTCGCGGACCGTCCCCGGGGATGCGGCGACAAGTGCGGGGATGGCGAGGAACACCGTGCCGAACACCGGTCCACAGGCCAGCGACGCACCGAGTTCCTCGACCGCGACGGCCTGGTCAACCAGCGAACCGCCGACGCCGCCGTCGGCCTCGGGGACGGACAGTCCGAGCACGCCGAGCTCGGCGCCGAGCCGCGTCCAGACTCCTGCGTCGAACGGGGGATCGGACTCCATCAGCCGGCGGACCGTCTGCTCTTCGAAGTTCTCGGCGCAGAACTTGCGGACCGCGGTGCGCAGCTGAACCTGCTCGTCGGTGAACGTGAACTCAGCGGAATGGCGGGGTTGAGCCGCGAGCTCCTCAACCACGGGGGATCTCCTTCCAGGGCATGCCGGCGTCGGCGCGCAGGTCCCCGGGTAGCCCCAGGATCCGCTCGCCGAGGATGTTGCGCATCACGTCGGACGTGCCGCCCTCGATGGTGTTGGCGCGGCTGCGCAGGAAGCGCTGCTGCACCGGACCCCGCCAGTCGGATTCGGACTCGTCCTCGTCCCTGCCGTGGGCGTACCCGTGATACAGAACCCCTTCGGGCCCAAGCAGATCCATGCAGAACTGGTAGATGTGCTGGTTGAGTTCGGCGCCCACCAGCTTGCCGATCGAACCCTCCG
>JAVRPF010000485.1:0-5149 GCA_032162385.1 Mycobacterium sp. | reverse complement strand
CGCTCATCGCCGAAAGGCCGCTCGCGGCGAAGTCGACGGGCAGTTGGCCGACCGCCTGTATCGCGTCGCTGTGCATCGGAATGTCGAACTCCGCGGCGACGGCCGCCAATTCGGCGATCGGCAGGATGGTGCCGACCTCGTTGTTGGCCCACATGATCGAGATCAGGGCCACGTCGTCGTGTTCGGCCAGCGCGTCGCGCAATGCCGCCGCGGTGACCGAGCCGTCGGGGCCAACGGGCAACCACGTCACCTCGGCGTGTTCGTGTTCGACGAGCCATTCGATCGCATCGAGTACTGCGTGGTGCTCGATGGGGGTGGTGATGATGCGGCGGCGGCACGGGTCGGCGTCACGTCGCGCCCAGTAGATGCCCTTGACCGCCAGGTTGTCGCTCTCGGTGCCGCCCGCGGTGAAGATCACTTCGGACGGCCGGGCGCCAAGCAGCTGCGCCAGCGTCTCGCGCGCTTCCTCCATGCGTCGGCGGGCCGCCCGACCCGTGGTGTGCAGCGAGGAGGCGTTGCCGACCGTCGCCAGCACCGCAGTCATCGCCTCGATGGCAGCGGGGTGCATCGGGGTGGTGGCGGCGTGATCGAGGTAGACGGCGCTCATAGCCTGTCCAGTTTACGGGCCGGGTCGCGCACTGCCTTATTGCACCAAGCGCAGTTGATCCCCAACCACGCGCCGGCGATGGACCGACAGCGCGGATCTGTCGCCCGGACAGGCCAGTTTTGCGGCATGAACGAAGTCTTCGTGGGTAGCGAGGTACTCAGAAGGGGCGTCCTCACCCGCAGCCGACTGCGGTGGAATTACACATCCCTCTACCCCGACGTCTATGTCCCCAACGACGTCGCGCCATCGCTGCGGCAGCATACGGTGGGTGCCTGGCTCTGGTCGGGTCGACGAGCCATCGTCGCCGGACGGGCGGCGGCCGCACTCCACGGTGCGCTCTGGGTCCACACGGGCACGCCCATCGAACTCATCACACCCGCGACCCGACCACCCCGTGGGATCCTCGCACGCGACGAGCTGATCAGCGATGACGAGCTGGTCCTGGTCGACGGGATGGCCGTGACCAACCGGGCGCGAACCGCGTTCGACCTCGCTCGTCACCTCCACCGCGACCTCGCAGTGCGCCATCTCGATGCGCTCGCGCGGGCGACCGGCATCGAAGCAGTCGACGCGCTTGCGCTGGGCGACCGCTATCGCCGCGCACGTGGCAGAAGCCGCTGCGCCCTCGCCCTGGACCTGATGGACGGCGGCGCCCAGTCCCCGAAGGAGACGTCGCTGCGATTGCTCGTCATCGACGAGGGATTTCCACGGCCTCGCACCCAGATCCACGTCACCGACGGCACCAACAACGCGTTCCTCGACATGGGGTGGGACGAGCCGATGATCGGCCTCGACTACGACGGCGAGCTCCATCAGACCAGTCGCCCCCGATTCGTCCACGACATCGGGCGCAACGAGTTGGTGCGCCGCCAGGGCTGGCTCGACCTGCACGTGGTCGCCGAACACCGCCATGCCTTCATCGTGCACCGACTGGACGAGGCGTTCGCCCAACGGCGATACCCGCTTCGCCTGCGTCCAGGGTCGTGAATCCGGTCGAATCACGACCGTGAGCGCAGGCAAAACGGCCAACGCCGGTCAGGCGACGAGCGCGTGCCCTCCGGGGGTGTGCACCATTTGGGCGGACGTCCCGCGCACCGCGGACTGGCACCGGGCGGCCAGATCCCGCCGGTCGTCACCCGGCAATTGCAGGGATTGGACCTGCACGTGGCACACCGTGAGCCTGGCGCGGATCACCCTGCGCACGGACTCCACCAGCGAGTCGTCGCCGATGAACGCCGGAACGGTCGACGGCGCACCGTCGCGGTGGTGGTAGGTCAGGCGCAGCGGCTGCACCGGTCGACCCGCATCGACGGCGGCCTGGAACATCGCGGGCCGGAACGCGCCGTAACCCAGCCCGCACCAGGTGGTGCCCTCCGGGAAGGCGACGACGGTATGCCCGGCCCGCAGCCTGTCGGCGACGGTGCGCACCACGTCGGGCAGCCGGCGCAGATTGGCCCGCTCGATCGGGATGACCTTCAGCAGGCGGGCCAGGAAGCCAAGGGCGGGCCAGTCCACCAGGTCGGTGCGCGCGACGAAGGAGCCGGGCAGCACCGAGCCGATGACGAAGATGTCCACCCAGGACACGTGGCCGCTGACCACCAGCACGCCACTCAGGTTGCGAATCGGGCCGCCGGACACCGTGATTCGCACGCCGATGCACCGCAGCATCAGGCGACAGTAGATCCGCTGGATCCTCGACTTGCCGGGCAGCGGCACCGCGAGCAGCGGCAGCAGCGGGAACAACATCAGCGCGCACGCAATGCGCACCGAGGTCCGCAGCGCGACGACGGTGGGACGCGAGGCGTGTGAGGCGTCGGACCGGATGCACGACGAGTCGCACGACGCCCGCGGCAGCCACGGGTTCTCGGTCAGCGCGTGACTGCTCATCGTGCTGCCCCGTCGCCCAGGTCGGACGCCATGGTGCCCACGACCTCGCCGGCCTGGGACACCGATCGCAGCCGCTTGAGGTAGCGCACGTCGGCTTGGCGCTTGTCCAGCAGCGCCGGGAAGTCGCCGACCCCGAAGTCGGGGTCGTGGGCCGGGTCACCGCACACCCGGGCGCCCAGGCGCAGGTAGCCGCGCATGAGCGGCGGCACGGCGAGCCGGGCCGGTGGGTCGATGTCCTCGAGTCCCCTGCCGTTGACCACCACCGGGCGGTGCGGGTGGACGACGAACTCAGACGCATGCCTGCGCCGGACGAAGTCGCGGACCCCGCGGATCTGGGTGCCGGGGGCCTCGTCGGGGGCACCCTGGACCGGGACCGACACACAGCCGGTGACGTAGTCGTAGCCGCAGCGGTCCAGGTAGGCCAGGATCCCGGCCCACATCAGCAGCACCACGCCGCCGTTGCGGTGGTCGTCGCGGACCACCGCGCGGCCCATCTCGACCAGCGAGGGCCGAAGCGGGTCGAGCGCGCGGACGTCGAACTCCGTTGCGGTGTACAGACCCCCCGCGGCGATGGCGCCGGGTGGCGGGAGCATCCGGTAACAGCCGACGAGTTCACCCGAGGTGTCCTCGCGGACCAGCAGGTGATCGCAGAACTCGTCGAAGCGGTCGGCGTCTCGACCACCGGAGTGGCCGTCGTCCTTGAGCTCGAAGCCCGGTTCGGAGGTGAACACCTGGTGACGCAGTCGCTGCGCCGCGTCGACGAGGTCTGGGTCGGTGGTCAGCAGAAGGGTGTAGCGCGGCCCCGTCGCGTTTGGGGCGGCGCCGTCGGTTTCATCAGCGGCTATGAGTACGGATGCAGTGCTCATGGCGTGCACGTTCGCCGAGTCGTCGGGCGCGACGGCAATCAGGGCGTGACGTGTTCGTGCACGCTGGGTGACGAGTTGCCGTCAGCGCCCGGGCCATCTGATGAGTTTCGGCGCGTTTTCTCGCGACCACCGCGGGTTAGCGCGCCGAAATCGCCCGGTCAGTAGGGCTGTGGCTCGTACTCGTCGATCGCCTCCACCTTGCCCGCCGACGGACTCTGTGGGTCGAATTCGTAGCTCAGCCACTCGCGGGCCAGCCGCCGGGCCAGTTCCAGCCCGATCACCCGCTGCCCGAAGCAGAGCACCTGAGCGTTGTTCGAGAGCACAGACCGCTCCACCGAGAACCCATCGTGTGCGGTGACGGCGCGGATTCCGGGAACCTTGTTGGCGCTGATAGCCACGCCCAACCCCGTGCCGCACACCAACAGTGCGCGGTCGGCCTTGCCCTCGGCGACCAATCGGGCGGCCGCGACGGCGACATGCGGATAGGCGGTGTGCTCATCGGAGCCGACACCAACGTCGGTGACCTCGGCCACGCGTGCGTCGGCCAACAGGTCACCCTTGAGTGCCTCCTTGTACTCGTAGCCGGCGTCATCGGCGCCGACGACGATGCGTAGCCCTCTAGTCATGATCCATCTCCCTTCGCGGTCAGAACGAAGCACTCCGCGACGGTGTGCGCGCACATCGCCAGCGACGTCGCGCCTGCGTCCGGGGTGCCGACGCTGCGTTCGGCCAGCGGGCGGGCACGACCAACCTTGGGCCGCAGTTCCGCAGTGGCGCGGGCCGCTTCGGTGGCCACGTCGGCGGCCGCCCGCCACGCGTCCTGCCACGGTTCACCGGCAGCGACCCGGCGCTGCAACTCATCGACGAACGGCAGCAGCGCGTCGAGCATGGTCTTGTCCCCTGGCGCCGCGCCCCCGAGTCGAACCAGCGCGTCGTACCCATCGCGCATCCCGGCGGCGACCGTGGCCGAGTCCGGCCGACCGGTATCGCCGAGCCGGGCCCCGAGCGCGCTAAGCAGCGCACCCCACAGCACACCGGAGGTGCCGCCGGCCTTCGCCGCCCAATCCTTGCCCGCGGCAGTCAGTACCGTACCCTGGCCTGCGCCGTCCTGCACCGCCCTGGCTGCGGCGTCGCGGGCCGCCGAGGCCCCCTTGACCATGCCGCGGCCGTGGTCCCCGTCGCCGGCGACGGCATCGATGCGGCCCAGTTCGTCCTCGGCGTCGGCCAGCATCGCGGCCATCGCGTCCAGTGCCCTCGCGACGAGCGCTCCCCCGGAGCGGCCGTCGTCGTCGGCGAGCTCGGCCAGGTGCGGTGTCGCGACGGCCGCATCGGCCACCGCATCGGCGCGACGCTCACCCGAATCGGGTTTGGCCGCAACGCCCTTGCGATAGGCCGGGGTGTCGGCCGGTGCGGTCCAGTACATTTCGAGTTCGTCGTCGAGCCACATCACGGTCAACGAACACCCGGCCATGTCCAGGCTGGTGACCAGTTCACCGACCTCGGGTTCGACGATCTCGTAGTCGCGTTCGCGGAGCAGCCGCGCCATCGTGCCCCACACCACGAACAGCTCTTCGTACTTGGTGCGGCCAAGTCCGTTGAGGATCACCGCGATCCGCCGCGAGCCGGTGGCCGGCCGGTCGCCGAGCACCCCATCGACGAGGATCGCCGCCAGGTCGGCGGCCGACGGCATCGGCTCGTCGGCCACCCCGGGCTCGCCGTGGATACCGAGGCCGACACCCATCTGCTTGTCGGGCACCGTGAACAACGGAGCGTCGGCGCCTGGCAGGGT
>JAVRPF010000484.1:0-5277 GCA_032162385.1 Mycobacterium sp. | reverse complement strand
TTGACGGTACCTCTCCCCGTCGCTCCGCTCGCCCCGACACCGCTCCCCGTCCCTCCGCTCGCCCCGACACCGCTCCCCGTCGCTCCGCTCGCCCCGACACCTCTCCCCGTCGCTCCGCTCGCCCCGACACCGCTCACGTCGAACTGATCCTCGCGCCCCGCGGGCTGAAGCGCGTTACTGGACTGCTTCGCCGCATGGGCGCATTCGCGCTGGTCGAGCTGCAGAAGCTCACCCACGACCGCAGTGAACTGCTCACCCGCATGGTGCAACCCGCGTTGTGGCTGTTGATCTTCGGCCAGACGTTCTCCCGCTTGCACGTGATCGACACCGGCGACGTGCCGTACCTCGCCTTCCTGGCACCCGGCATCATCGCGCAGTCGGCGCTGTTCATCTCGATCTTCTACGGCATCCAGATCGTCTGGGACCGTGACGCGGGCATCCTGGCCAAGCTGATGGTGACGCCCGCGCCCGCTTCGGCGATCATCACCGGCAAGGCGTTCGCGGCGGGTGTGCGGTCGGTCGCGCAGGTGGTCGGCGTGCTGGTGCTGGCGTACCTGATGGGCATCAGCCTCACCGCCAATCCGTTGCGGATCCTCGCCGCGATGGGCGTCGTCGTGCTCGGGTCGGCGTTCTTCGCCTGCCTGTCGATGTCGCTGGCGGGCCTGGTGCGCAACCGGGACCGGCTGATGGGCATCGGCCAGGCCATCACGATGCCGCTGTTCTTCGCGTCCAACGCGCTGTATCCGATCGACGTCATGCCGCAGTGGCTGCGCTGGCTGTCGGCGATCAACCCACTCAGCTACGAGGTCAACGCGTTGCGCGCGCTGCTGCTTGGCACCCCGGGCAACATGTGGCTGGACGTCGGAATCCTGTTGCTCGCCGCCATCCTCGGCGTCGCCGCGGCGTCGGCCCTGTTGCGCAGGCTGGTGCGCTGACGCGCGCCTACTTCGGTGCCGACAGGTCATACACCGTCGCGCTGCCCATCTGCACGGAGCGGAAGGTGGTGGCCACCCACTTGGCAATGTCGGAGTGGCCATGAGCGGTCCATCCCGGGCCGCGGCCGCGGTTGTTCGAAGCGACGTAGAACGCGACCCGGTGGTGGGCGACGTCGTCCTGGAACTGCGGCAACGTCGGCGTCGGGTCGGTGCCGGAGAAGCCGCCGATCGCCATCACGGCGGTGTTGGTGGACAACTCCAGTCCCGCGGCACTCGACGACCGGCCGATGGCGGCCGACCACGGCGTGCTGGTCGCCTCCAACATCGCGTCCAGTTCCGGGGTGTCGACTCCCTTCCCGCCCCACATGCCCATCCCGCGTCCGCCCGCCCGCGCGGGGCCGACCGAGGGCCCGCCGCCCTGGTGCGGCGCCCCGACCGTCGCGACGGCGTACGCGGCGGGTCCGGCCAGCGCGCCTGCCACCGCCACGCCGAGCAACGCCAGCACCACACCGCGACGTGGCCGGACGGCCCACACCCCGAGCAGAGACAGCGACGCGACCACGGTCAGCACGAGCACCGCCCACTTCAGGCCAGGGAGCCAGTCGGCGTTGCCCTCCAGCGTCCACCAACTCCACAGTCCCGTCGCCAGCAGCGTCACCACGAGACCGATACGGCACCACCACAGTTCGCGCCGCGCCCACATCTGGCCGACGCCGATCGCGAACATCGCCGCGACGGCGGGCGCGATGGACAGGCTGTAGTACGGATGGATCGTGCCGTGCATGTAACTCAGCACCAGGCCGTCGACCAGGATCCAGCCGCCGAACAAGATCGCGGCTGCCCGCACCGGATCGGTGCGCGGGGCGCGGCCGCGCGCGACCACCACCAGGACGGTCGCCAGCATCGCGGCGGGGATCAGCCAGCCGATCTCGAACCCGAACTCACCGGAGAACAACCGCGTGAGGCCCTGCGACTGGCTGCCGAATCCGCCAACCCCGAACGCACCACCGGCCCGTTGGGTCGCGACGTGTACCTGGCTGCCCGCCAACGTGCCCAGCTCCGACGTCGGCGGCGTGAACGCCGGACGGTTGCGGCCCAGCACCCTGGCGAACCCGTTGTAGCCGAGCACCAGGTTCATGAAGTTGTTGTCGGTCGAGCCGGCGATGTAGGGCCGCGACGACGCCGGCCACAGCAGCGTGAGCACCACGAACCAGCCCGCCGCAGCCACGAATCCGGCCGCCGCCCCGAGCAGGTGCAGCAGCCGGTTCCGGATCGGCACCGGTGCGGCCACCAGATACGCGGCGGCCAATGCGGGGGCCACCATGACGCCCTCGAGCATCTTGGCCAGGAACGCGAGGCCCAGTGCGACGCCCGCCAATGCGAACCACCTGGCCCCGTGGCCTTGCCTGTCTTGCTCCTCGCGTCCGCAGTCCAGCGCCCGCACCGTGCAGTACGCCGCGGCCGTCATCAGCAGCACCATCGCCGCGTCGGGGTTATTGAACCGGAACATCAGCACGGCGACCGGCGTCAGCGCCAGCGCCAGGCCTGCAAGCAGCCCGGTCCGCGGGCCGCTGATCCGCGCCACCGCGGCGTACAGCAGCGCGACCGCACCGACCGCCATCAAGGCCTGCGGGACCAACATGCTCGCGCTGCTGAACCCGAACAGTTGGCCCGAGAGCCCCATCACCCACTGCGACAGTGGCGGCTTGTCGACTGTGATGAAGTTCCTCGAGTCCAGCGAGCCGAACAGCAGCGCCTCCCAGTTCGTCGCACCGGCCTGCGCAGCCGCCGCATAGAACTGGTTGCCCATCCCGTTGATGGTGATGTTCCACAGATAGAGGACCGCGGTGCCGGCCAGCAGTACGACGAGGCCCACCCGATTCCACGTGGTGGCAGAGATTCGGGTGGACGATGTCCGGGAGGGTTCGGGGTTGGTCGGCGTCGTCTGGAACGCGTTGAACGTCGTTGTCACACCGCCCAGTGACGCATCGCTACCGTGGGCCGCCCTGTGAGCCGGCCGCGAGACGCCTGCGGGTTGCCCGCAGCGCCTCTTCCGTGACGGCGCAGGCGCCTATCCGTTACCGGACTCGGTTCGGCCGGAGTACCGGAGGTCAGCCGACGAGTCTGACGATCGCCCCCATCGGGATGGGCAGCCAACCCGGTCGGTGCCGGGCCTCGTAGCCCACCTCGTACACCGCCTTGTCGAGTTCGTAGGCCGCGAGTAGGTCGGGCTGGCCGCTGGGATCGGCCCCTCCGGCCGCCGCGTACCCCTCGCAGAACGAGGAGCTGTTCCGTTCGACCCATTCGCGGGCACGTGCGGCGAGTTGCTTGTCCTGCTGCGGGTCACCGCCGCGTTCGACGAGCCGTTGGTAGGCGGCATACTCGTAGGACCGCAGCAGACCGGCGACGTCGCGTAGCGGGGAGTCGGGTCGCCGGCGATCGGCCAGCGGCTGCCCTGGCTCGCCCTCGAAGTCGATCAGCAGCCACCGTTCGGGGGTGCGCAGCACCTGGCCAAGGTGCAGGTCGCCGTGCATCCGTTGGACGGTGATGGTCTCATCGGCCAGCTTTCGGTACCGCTCCTCGATCGTCGTGACGTACCGCTCCAAATCCGGCACCGCCGTCGCGACCGCGTGCAGTCGTTCCAGCAGGGCGTCCGTCGGGAACGGCACGTGCGACGTGCCGAGCGCTTCGGCCAGCGTCTGGTGCACCGAGGCGACGGCTTCGCCGAGTCGGTGGGACTCGCCCGCGAAGTCGCCGCCGACCTCGTTGGCGTAGAGGTCGCCCTCGGCGAACAGGTCGCGCGTGCTCGCGGTCGCCATGTCCCAGCCCTCGGCCGCGTTGGCGGCGAACTCGGTCACCATGCCGAGTGCGTACGGTTCGCCGTCGAGGACGGCTTCGTACGAGCCGAGCAGCCGCGCAACGTGTGGATTGCCTGCACGCGCCAGCACCCGGTTGAGCTCGATGTCGGGGTTCACCCCAGGGGTCACCCGGCGGAACACCTTGAAGACGGCCGCATCCTCGAACACCACGCTGGTGTTGCTCTGTTCGGCGGCCGACACCCGCGGCGCCTTGTCCACAGGCAGCTCAGCGTCGGGTTCCCTGATGAACCGAAGCGGCCCGACCGATGCGGACCGGTCGACCAGTGCCAGGAGTTCCCTGGCGGCGTCAGGGTCGTACAGCGCGTCGTAGGCGGTCCGTTCGCCGCCCTCCTCGCTCACGGTGCCGATGGTTGCGACGCCGCTGTACGCGTCGATCGGCGCAGTGCCCCAGCGGATCAGCAGTTGGTAGCGCTCGGACGAACCGTCGGCATAGCCGACGTCGAGCAGAACCAGATCGAGGTCGACCCCGGAGTCACTGCGCAGCGGCACGACCTGGCCGGGCCGCACCTCCGCCAGGTCCCGGCCGCGTCCGGCGTACCAGCGCTGCGACGGCAGCCATTCGGTCCACGGCAGGTGGCCCGGCGCGCTCATCGAATCTCCTCCGACTCTCGTAGGGGCTCCCGGAGTTGAAACCAGTAGAACCCATGCCCCGGCAGCGTGAGCATGTAGGGGAGCTGACCGATCGGAGGGAACTCGACGTGCCCGGTCATCTCGACCGGCGAGTAACCGCTCCACTGCTGCAGGTTCAGCTCGATGGGCTGTGGGAACCGGGACAGGTTGTTGACGCACACCACGGCGTCCACCTCGCCGTCACGGTCGAGCTCGCGCACGTACGCCAGCACGGACGGATTGGAGCCGCCCAACTCGCGGAAACTGCCGACGGCGAACGCGTCGTGTCTGCGCCGCACCGCCAGCATGGTGCGGGTCCAGTTCAACAACGAGTTGGAGCTGTCGCGCTGGGCCTCGACGTTGACCGACTGATAGCCGTAGATCGGGTCCTGATTGGGCGGCAGGTACAGCCGCCCCGGGTTCGCCGTCGAGAAGCCTGCGTTGCGATCGGGTGTCCACTGCATCGGGGTGCGCACACCGTCGCGGTCGCCGAGCCAGATGATGTCGCCCATGCCGATCTCGTCGCCGTAGTACAACACCGGCGAGCCGGGCAGCGAGAGCAGCAGCGCGGTGAACAGCTCGATCTGATTGCGATCGTTCTCCAGAAGTGGCGCGAGCCGCCTGCGGATGCCGACATTGGCCTTCATTCTCGGATCCTTGGCGTACTCGGAGTACATGTAGTCGCGCTCTTCGTCGGAGACCATTTCCAGCGTCAACTCGTCGTGGTTGCGCAGGAAGATGCCCCACTGCGCCATGTCAGGGATCTCCGGCGTCTGCGCCAGGATCTCCGAGATCGGGAACCGGTTCTCCCGGCGCACCGCCATGAAGATCCGCGGCATCAGCGGGAAGTGGAA
>JAVRPF010000483.1:0-6168 GCA_032162385.1 Mycobacterium sp. | reverse complement strand
CGTTGGGGCCGATGCGCAGGCGGCCATCGTGGCTCCGGCCGCCGCAAGGCCCACCATTTGAGAGAAGTCTCGTCTGCTGATCATGCCGAATGTCCTGAAGTTTCAGCATCTAGGACGAGAAGCGGGTGCGCCATGAACCCATCGTCTTGGGGTCTCGATGAAATCAACTCCTCAGCCCCAGGATCGGTTCGGATTCGACAAGGCCTTCGTCGCTCGGACTGACGCCCTCCCCGAAGACGCGTCCGGCGGCACGCGTCAGATCCTAGGTCTGCGGCAGACGGAGGCGGCCGGGACGGACACCCTGGTCGCGCCTACCCGAGGGGAAAGCGGTCGCGCAGCTTGAGCAGGGTCGCTTCGATTCCCCTCGCGTTGGCCTTCGCGAAACCCATCCGGTCGTAGTACTTCAGCCGGTCCTTCCACGCGCCGGCGTCACGGTAGTCGAACGTCTCGGTGACCCGGGTGCGACGCGGGCCCACCTGTTCGAACTCCCAACGCCAGTGATGGCCCACCGGGTGGCGCCACTCGATCGACGAATCGGGTGTGAAGACGGTGATGGTGCTGGTGATCCGATACGGCAGGCCGAACATCCGCATCTTGGTCGAGAATCGGCTACCCGCAGTGAGTTCTGCAGGCGCCTTCGCGCTGTCGACCACCGTGCCCGAGCCGTCGAGTTCGGGGTGGCGACGCGGGTCGGCGACGATCGCGAACAACTCGCTCGCGGTCGCTCCGACCTCGACGGATCTGCAGACCCGGCCCGGACCGGCATCCACGACGGTCACGGTTGGGATCGGTGCTGCCATGTGGGTGGGCTTTCTTGTCGCTTCGTCAAGCCGCGCGGTTTCGGGTGCTACCCGGTAGAACGCGATCGCCGTCGGGAAAGTTCACTCGGCCGTTCTCGAGCCACCCAAATGCCCGAACCGGACCACCTGGCTCGGTTCTGTACCCGGGCTTGCCAGAACGCCAGTACCGGCATTCCGACCAGTTCGAGAACGATTGCGCCGATGAAGACGGGGTGGGGGCGCCCGGTGCGTCGCCAGGACTGCAGCCGTGCCAGGCCGCCGAGAAACACCACGCCATAGACCGCGCGCAGTCGCGAGCCCTGGGTCTCGACATCAGGGACCGCCGACCAGATGATCGGCGTTGTGGCGAACCGGAACGCGTTGGCGAAGCGGTACTCGCTGTCGGCGGTGGCGTCCACCCGGCTGTCGTCTCCCGGCAGTGTCGCCGGACCGGCGATCATCGCTGCCAGACCGGACATGAAAGGGATGATTGCCAGGATTGAGGTGACGATCTGCAACGACCGCCTGCCGCGGTCTCCCTTGTCGATCATGGCGTGGCTCCCTCTATCGAGACGTCGACGCTTCGTAGATCGATTGGATCGCCTGATCGAGCGTGGCATCGAACTCCGTGTCGGACTGTTCGACCAACAGCCCTTCGGTGAGTGCGCGGCTGAAACTGGCGATGAGGCCGGTGTTCTGGGCGAGCAACGCGTCGGCTTCATCCCGTGAATAGCCTCCCGACAGCGCCACTACGCGCATCACCTTGGGGTGTTCGATCAGTGGTGCGTAGTGATCGGCCACCGTCGGCAGTGAGAGTTTGAGCATCACCTGTTGGTCGGCGGGGACGTTGTCGAGGTGCTCCGCGATGACATCGCGCAGAAGGTCCTCTGCGCGGGCCTTGTCTGGGATGGTGATGGTGACCTCGGGTTCGAGGATCGGGATCAGCCCGTGCGCGAGGACCCTGTGCGCCAGATCGAACTGCTGATCAACGATCGCGGCGATGCCCGCTGCGTTTGGTCCACCGATGACTGATCGCTCCTTGGTCCCGAATATGCCGTTCTGCACGGCACGGGCCAGCAGGTCGTCCAATCCCGCTATCGGCTTCATCAGTTGAACGTCGTCGTCGGCGTCGGCCAGACCCTTGTCGATCTTCAGAAGTGGCACGACTCCCTTGTCGGCCCATAGGAAGTTCGCCGATGGCTTGCCGCTGATCTCACGATCCATCGTCTGTTCGAATAGAATCGCTGCCAGAATGCGGTCGCCGCCGAACACTGGCGAGGTGATGATCCGGGAACGCATCTGGTGGATCAGGTCGAACATCTGCGCATCGGAGGAGTACGAGCCTTCGTCGATCCCATACAGGCGCAGAGCCTTCGGCGTTGATCCGCCACTCTGATCGAGCGCGGCGATGAAGCCCTTGCCCGACCGCATCCGCTCGGCCTGCTGCTGGTCCGTCATCGCCGTCCAATCGCCGAAACTCGATTACCCACCGACTCCACGACCCCCGTCCTCAGTTGCGAGGATAGCGACAAGCGGATCGCTCGACCCGACGACGTGACAGGCCAGCTAGATCAGCCTGCGACGTTCAGGTCCGAAGCGATGACGTTGGACGCACATGTGGTGCGGAAGGTCTCGGTCGGCGCGGCCCAAAGGGAGTCGAGATCGGCGGCGGTCAATGTCACGTCACTTCGCCTCGTGTGCGCATCGTGCAGGAGTGAGTATGCGCGGGCCAGTTTCGGTGATGGCGATGGTGTGCTCGGAGTGCGCGGTGTTCGACCCGTCTGCCGAGCGCAGGGTCCAGCCGTCGGCATCGATGATCAGACGATCACTGCCTAGTGCCCACCACGGTTCAAGCGCGAAGGTCATGCCCGGCCGCAGCAGCAATCCGCGCCCATGCCGTCCGCGATTGGGGATGTGGGGATCCTCGTGCATGGTGCGACCTAATCCGTGCCCGCCGAATTCGGCATTGACGCGATATCCGGCGGCGGTGGCGACTTCGCCGATTGCGGCGGAGATGTCACCGAGGCGACCGCCGGGTACCGCTGCGGCGATACCTGCGTCGAGGGCTCTTTGCGTCGACTCGATCAGGGCTCTGTCAGCGGCGTCGGCATCGGCGCCGTCGCCGACGATGACCGTGACCGCAGAATCGGCTACCCAACCGTCGATCGACACGGCAAAGTCCAGACTCAAAACGTCGCCATGACGTAGCACGTAGTCGCGTGGCATGCCGTGCAGCACAGCATCGTTGACCGAGAGGCAGATGACATTCCGGAATGGGCCGCGACCGAATGACGGCGCGTAATCCCAGTAGCACGAGTTCGCACCGCGGTCAGTAATCAGCGCGCGGGCATGGTGCTCAAGCTGCATCAGGTTCACGCCTGGCTGCGCCTCGATCGACAGCGTCGCCAGCGTTTCCGCGACGAATTCACCAGTTGCTGCCATCTTGTT
This sequence comes from Mycobacterium sp., assembly GCA_032162385.1. Lineage (GTDB taxonomy): Bacteria > Actinomycetota > Actinomycetes > Mycobacteriales > Mycobacteriaceae > Mycobacterium. Next base: position 2,941 of record JAVRPF010000483.1, on the reverse strand, counting down.
GATCTCTTCGGCAGTCTTGAGTTCGATCATGTTCGACTCCGTCTAGCATCGGTATTTTTATACCGTTACGACGGTACCAGTACCGGTATTTGAATACCGGCTATGCTGACCGGCATGGTGCGTGTACCTCTGAGCCCAGAGCAGGTGAAAGCGGGGCAACGCCTCGGCGCGCTGATGAGGACAGCCCGAGCCGGTCGCGACCCCGAGATGATCGCGCGTAACGCCGGCATCTCACCCGAGACACTGCGCAAGATCGAGGTCGGAAGAATGCCCAGCCCGAGCTTCGGTACGGTAATCGGACTCTGCAATGCGCTCGGCTTGCCCGTGCAGAATGCCGTCGATGCGTGGCGTGGGACAGACGACCAACGGATGGCGATCTAGAACATCCGCGCGATCGGAGCGGATCCCTGCGCCTCGCCCCGCACCCCGGTGAGGATCCACCCGACGGACATCGGGAAAAGTTCCTCTCGGTACGGGCCTTTTCGCGCGCGGACACGGGGGACAGCTTGGGCTCTCGGAGCCCGCGCATTTCCATGACGGTGTGATTGATGGTGAGGTTGACCAACGCGCGGCAGCATTCGTTGGCAAGCGTCTGCGAAAAACCTTCTCGCAGAGTTGCATCCACCAACTCATCGACGAAGTCCATCACCGCATTGCCGTCGTCGACGGTCATCAGCTCAGTGAGGAACGGATGGGCCCGCAGCGCGTCCCGCAGCGCGAGGCACCACTGCAGCGCGGCGGTCTCCCAGTTGCGACTCGGGTCTGATCGCGCGCCACCCGCGGGCTTATCGTTGGACGCATGACCGTCCTCGAGTCACCCATCCCACGGTTTCACCTGGCGATACCGGTCGACGACCTGGCCGCTGCCACGCAGTTCTACGGGGAGGTGCTCGGCCTCGAGCAGGGGCGCAGCGCCGAGACGTGGGTGGATTGGAATCTCACTGGCCATCAGCTGGTCACCCACCTCGCACCGGAGCGCGTTCGTCCCATCCACAACCCGGTCGACGGGCACGACGTCCCGGTTCCGCACTTCGGGCTGATTCTGGGCGTGCCCGGGTTTCAGGCGCTCGCCGAGCGGTTAACGGGTGCTGGTGTGGAGTTCGTCATCGAGCCCCATGTCCGATTCGAAGGTGAAACGGGCGAGCAGTGGACCATGTTCCTGCTCGATCCCGCCGGAAACGCATTGGAGTTCAAGGCTTTCGCCGACGACTCCCAGGTCTTCGCGGCCTGAACTCTTGGAGGTACTGACATGCGGATCGTGATCGCTGGCGGGCACGGCAAGATCGCGCTCATCCTGGAGCGACTGCTGTCCCAGCGCGGTGATTCCGTCGCGGGACTCATCCGCAACCCGGCACAGGTCGCGGATCTGGAAGCCGCTGGCTCCGAGGCCCTGGTCGTGGATCTGGAGAAATCCTCGGTCGAGGAGGTGGCCCGACACCTGCGCGGCGCCGATGCCGTGGTGTTCGCTGCGGGCGCGGGGCCGGGTAGCGGCGCGGCGCGCAAGGAGACGGTTGACCGCGATGCCGCGATTCTGCTCGCCGACGCCGCGCTGGACGCAGGCGTGAATCGCTACCTGCTGGTCTCGGCGATGGGCGCCGACCGGCACGCCGACGACGCCGCATCCGACCCGGTGTTCGCGGCCTACCTGCGCGCGAAGGCCGCTGCCGACGAGGCGGTCCAGGCGTACGAGGAACTCGACGCGACCGTGGTGCGGCCCGGTCATCTCACCGACGACGCGGGAACGGGACGCGTCACGGCGGGCGACGCCACCGGGTACGGGAGCATTCCCCGGGCGGACGTGGCGGCCGTGCTCGTCGCGCTGCTGGACGCCCCGGAAACCGGGGGCCGCACCTTCGAACTGATCAGCGGGGACACCCCGATTCCGGAGGCCGTTGCCGCGCTCGTTCGCTAACGCCGCCACTGCGAACCGGAGTAGTTCTCCCACGGGCTGTAGTCGGCGATCAGGTCCTCCTGCGGCGGCCGCTGCTCCTCCGGCACGTGCTGCAGGTTGATCCGGATGCGGTACCAGATCGAACTGGGCCCGCGCATGCCGTCGACCAGGACATCGACCGGCTCCAGTCTTTCCGCCGCTGCGGGGTAGCGCTCGCGCCAGACGTCCAGCGCGGCCATCGCCTCGTCCTTGGTCTTGGTCTTGGCGATCTCGATCAGAGGCATCGTCGATTCGCGACGACCGTCCTTGGTGCGTCGCGCACCCTTGGGCGCCTTCTCGGCGGGCCCGAGTTCCTTGGCCCGTTCCAGCAGCGCGTCCAACCCGCCGGGGGCGTCGTTCATGCCCTCCCACGGATCGCCCATCCCGGCGAACCGCTCGGGCACGGTCGACACCGTGAACGCCTCGGGCGAGCAGTCGGGCACCTCGTCCCAGCGCAGCGGCGTGGACACCCGGGCGTCGGGCGTCGCGCGCACCGAGTACGCCGACGCGACCGTGCGGTCCTTGGCGTTCTGGTTGAAGTCGACGAAGACCCGCTCGCCCCGCTCTTCCTTCCACCACCGACTCGTCGCGAGATCGGGCGTCCTGGCTTCGACCTCGCGTGCGATGGTCTCTGCGGCCAATCGCACCTGCTTGTACGGCCAGTGCCGTTCGATGCGGGCATAGATGTGGAAGCCGCGCGACCCCGATGTCTTCGGCCACGCGGTCAGACCGTGATCCTCCAGCACCTCGTGGGCCACCAACGCCACGTCGACGATCTGGTGCCACCCGACGCCGGGCATCGGATCGAGGTCGACGCGCAGTTCGTCGGGGTGCTCCAGGTCGTCGGCCAGCACGGGATGCGGGTTGAGGTCGACGCAGCCCAGGTTGACCGCCCACGCCAGGCCGGCGGCGTCGTGCAGGACGGCCTCCGTCGCCGAGGTGCCCGAGGCGTACTTGAGCTCGGCGACGTCGATCCAGTCGGGACGCTTCTCCGGAGCCCGCTTCTGGAAC
>JAVRPF010000482.1:0-6604 GCA_032162385.1 Mycobacterium sp. | reverse complement strand
GGCGTCCGGTCAGTGTGCCTGCCCGCGGTTGGCCGTCGCCGTCGGTGATCACCCAGCGGGGCCGTGCGGTGCCGAGCACCGACAACCGAACGGCGGCGATGCCGGGCTGCCTGGCGTTGGTGTTGGTGAGCCGCAGCAGAGCCAGGTGGTTCTCCACGGCGACCGCGGTGGCCCGCACCAGGGCGAGCGTCTGCGGGGTGGCGACCTCGGTTCCGCCGGTCAGGTCGATGGCCCCGAGCAGGACTCCGGTGACGGGGTCGTGCACGGGCACCGCCGTGCAGCTCCACGGCTGCACGATCCGGGTGAAGTGTTCCGAGCCGAGGATCTGCAGTTCGCGGTCCAGCGCCAGGGCAGTGCCCGGGGCGTTGGTGCCCGCACTGCGCTCGCTCCAGTCGGCGCCGGGCACGAAGTTCATCGCCTCGGCCTTCTGACATGCCGCCCGGTCACCCTCGACCCAGAGAAGGGTGCCGTCGACGGCGGTCACGGCCACCACGACACCCGCGTCGGAGGCGTCCTGGACGAGGAGTCGGCGGATGACGGGAAGGGCCGCGGCGAGCGGATGGGTTTCCCGCAGCTGTTCAAGGGTCAGCGTCGCGGGAGTGCTCTGAACGCCGCCCAGATCGGGGTCAACCCCCGTCGCAAGGCTGCGCTGCCAGCTTTCGGCCACGACCGGGCGCAGCGCCGACGAGTCGAGATAGCTGGCGTCGACCTCACCGGCGACGAACAGTTCGTGGACCGCGCGCACCGACGATGCGGGCGGCAGGGCAGTGGCCCGGCCGTCCGAGGTCTTCGAGTTACCCATCGGCGATCACGCTCCTCGCGCGCAGCCCATTGCCGCTGGCCACGCCACGTTACCGTCGACGATAGTCCTACCGGGTCGGCGATGGGCGAAAGTGTCGTCCGCTCCAACCACCGTGAACCCGGCATGCTGTGCGGTCCCGCTGGGCTCTCCTCCCAGCGGGGACCGCACAGGGTCTTGGTGGCCGACCGCTAGAAGCCCCACGCGGCGGCCGCGCGCCGATCGGTATCCGCGACGTCGTCGGCGCCGTCGCGCACGGCATTGCCCAGGTTGACCAGAATCTCGTTCAGCGCCGCGGCCGACTGATCCCATCGGGGCTGCTCGACCCGATACGCCTCGGCCGCCTCGCGGGTCCATACCGCCGTCAGCGGCGCGATCTGCGTCCGCAAGTCGTCCAGCGCAGCGTTGAATCGGGCCGACGTGGTGTGGATCTGCTGGCGCACGGTGTACTCGATCTCGTTGAAGTCGTAAGACAGAACCGGATCCATGGGAGCTCCATTCGGGTTGACGGCTACAGGGACTGTGCGGTGGCGGCGATCCGGTGCGAGTGACCCTCCGTCGCCTCCCGCAGGGTTCGCTCGTTGTAGGTGATGGTCTCGGCTATCCGCTGTAACGCGGCGTGCAGCTTCACCGACTCCGCGTTCCACCGGTCGACGACGTCTTTGAATCGGGCCGCCGCCACACCTCCCCATACCGACGCGGGCACGCTGGTCATCTGACCGATGAACGCGCGCAGCATCGCGCGGATCTCCTCGTTGCGGGCGTCGATCCTGCCTGCGACGGCCGTCATGAGGTCGAAGTCGGTGTTCAGGGCACCGGGTGTCGTCATCGCGGTCCTTTCGTGTTCTGTGAAGCGGGACATGACAATTGGACGCACCCGACCGCGATTCGGTTCCATCGCCCGCGGTTGTCCTTCACACCAGCGCCCTCGCCGATCGGATGGCCTGGTCGCAGATCCGCTCCGGAGCCGGGCGATCCGGCGCGTGTTGGCACCCGATGGCGATCCGCACGCCGCGGTCGAGCATCACCGTCCAGTCGACGTGGTGCTCCACGCGAATCTCGCGGTAGGTGATGACGGTCTTGTCGGCCCGGCGATCGGCCGCGGTGAATTCCACGAAGACCCCGTCGGGCTGCTCGTCGAGCGCGAATCGCAGCACCTCCGCCGCCGCGGCCAGCGACTCCTGTCCCGGCGACTGGGTGAGAAGAATCGCCACGTGCGGCTGCAGTGGCGAAAGCACTTGCATCCGAGCCGAACCGGGGCCCGAATCGATGCGCTCGGTAGGCCAATCAGCGGGAACCTCGACGGCGACGCGGCCCTCGACCAGCCACACCGAGGCAGCAGGCGCGGGGTCGTCGGCGCCGTACCCCGCCGCGGCGCCGGCCAGCGCCACCACCGCCAGCCCGGCACCGGCCAGTGCTGCGACGCGGGATTGGGCGAGCCGGGCGGGCAGCGCCCCGAGACGTCCCCCGACCGGCGTTCGACGACGCGCCCGCCCGACGTCCGCCGCGCGCAACACACGTTGGTCGTCGGCCACCGACACCGCGACGCCCCGAGACCGAAGGCTGCGCGCGAGATCGCCGCCCAGCCTCATCGCTCCGTCCACCCCGCGCGGCACGTCGATCACCACGTCCGCATCGTCGATGCGCGAGTCGATGGAGTCGACGACGATGCGCGGGTCACCGACGCGGGGCACGACGGCCGGCGTCGCATTCGGAGCCTGGACGACGACGAAATCCTCTGCAATTTCGACGATTACCGTCGGGTCGTCGCACCGCAGGACATCTGCCCGCCGCAGCAGGACGACCTCCGATACCACGTGACGGGCGGCGTCGCACACCACGTCGACTCGTGGCAACCGCCACCATGACGGGCATACGAGCACCGCGGTGCAGGTACCCGGCTCGACGGCGGCCGCCATCACCTCCCGCCACACCGCATCGACCGGCACGACACGGTCGTCGACCAGTGCCACCGCATCGTCGATGGACTCGAATGCCGCCGTCACTAGTCCGCCGTTCACCGCACGTGGACCGACGATCTCGGTCGGTCCCACCAAGACCACGGCATCGGACCCGGTCACGGCGGATCCGTCCACGACACCTGCACCACCTGGTTCGGCCGGCCGCGCCGAGTCAGCGTGCCGCGTCCTGGCGGCTGTGTCGTCGGGCGAACCGAACCGAACAGGACCCCATCGTCCGGACCGGCGCTCATCGTCAGTCCCATGCATCCGAGGTCGCGCAACCGCGCCAGGAAAGGGTCGAACATCGCACGTGCGGCACCGCCGGACCGACGCGCCACCACGACGTGCAGCCCGAGATCGCGAGCATGCGGCAGCAGGTCGACCAGTGCGGTGAGCGGGTTGGGCATCGATTCGGCCACCAGGTCGTAATCGTCGACGATCACGTACATTTCGGGACCAGACCACCAGGACCGGTCACGCAGCTGCCGCTGGGTGACGTCGGCGCCGGGCATGCGCGCCTGCAAGCTCCTGGCGAGTGTTGCGACGTGCGTCTCAACCGCCGCCCCAGACATCGCATAGCCGGCGAGATGATCCGATTCGACGACGCCGAGAAGCGACCGGCGCGGGTCGACGATCAGGATCTGCGCAACGCTCGCGTCGCTGCTCCGAGTGACCTCCTGGCACAGCGTGCGCAGCGTTGTCGTCTTTCCACACTCCGTCTCGCCGAGCACCACGAGGTGTGACTGCCCGCCGAAGTCCACCGCGAGCGGCCGCAAGTCGTCCTCGGCGAGACCGATCAGAATGTGCGTCGGCGGCCGAGCACCGGAAGCCGCAGCCGCCACCGCTTCGGAGGCCACCCTCGTCGGCAGCAGTTCGACCGGCGGCGCAACCGCCAGTGGATGGCGGACCCGCAGCAGTTCGGCACCCGCGCGCAGCGCGACGTCCAGACCGACGTTCGACGAGCGACCGTCCAGCCGCGGCAGCGCGATCACCATCTCGAGACCATCGCGGGTGATGCCGCGGCCGGGTGGGCTGTCGCCGAGGAGGCGGGCCCGGCGTCTGTCCATCTCCGAGTCGGCCGGATCGCCCAGCCTGAGTTCGATTCTGGTACCGAGCTGGTCCTTGAGCGCGGGGCGGATCTCCACCCAGCGGGATGCGGACACCACCACGTGGACCCCGACCGCCAATCCCTGCGCGGCAAGCGCGGTGATGGCCTCCTCCAAGCCGTCGAAGTCCTGCCGCACCGCTGCCCAGCCGTCGATCGCCAGGAACACGTCGCCGTACCCGTCGTCGAACCGGGCGTCGGCACCGTGGCGACGCAACCGTGCCTCTCTGGCTCGGATGAGCGCCTGCAGCTGACCGACGATGCGCCGGACCAACGCGGGCTCGAACCGCCCGGCGACCGCACCGACGTGGGGAAGCGCCCGCGTGGCCGCGAGCACACCACCGCCGAAGTCCAGTCCGTAGACCTGCACCCGTGCAGGCGGGTGTGCCGCCGCCAGCGCCAACACCAACGTGCGCAACGCGGTGGACTTGCCCGACCGCGGCCCGCCGACGACCGCGACGTGGCCACCGGGTCCGCTCAGATCGGCGATCAGGGGGTCGCGCCGCTGCGCGAACGGCTTGTCCACCAACCCGATCGGGACCACCAAGGGAGGTAGGCGCACCGACGACGCAAGCACGGTGTCCAGCGCGGGTGATTCCACCAGCGGTGGCGACCACACCCGGTGCGCAGGGGTGCCCTGTTCAGCCAGGCCGTCGAGCACCGTGTCCAGAATGGTTCGCGTGGTGGCGTCCCCCTCGACGGGTTGAACTTCGCCCGAGCTGCGTGGGACGGGACTCGCGGTGAACAGCGAAGGCGTCCAGGCACGTTGGTCATCTCGCGGCACGGCCGATCGGGCGAGCGGGCTGGACACGAAGGCCGTGCGGAACCGGACGAGTTGCCCCGCGGCGGTCTTGAGGTAGGCCATCCCGGGTGTGCTGGGCAGGTCGTATGCATCCGGAGTGCCGAGCACCGCGCGGGACTCGGCAGCCGAGAACGTCTTGAGACAGATCCGATACGAAAGGTGGTTCTCCAGCCCGCGCAGCCTGCCCTCGTCGAGACGTTGGCTGGCGAGCAGCAGGTGCATTCCGAGCGATCGTCCGACCCGACCGATCGCGGTGAACAAGTCGGCGAAGTCCGGCTGCTGGCTGAGCAGTTCGGAGAACTCGTCCACCACGATGAACAGCACGGGCAGAGGCGCCAGCGCCGCACCCGCCGCCCGCGCAGCCTCGTAGTCGGTGACGTTCGCGTAGTTCCCCGCCGCCCGCAGCGCCTGCTGCCTGCGGGTCATCTCACCGGCGAGGGCGTCCTTCATGCGTGCCACCAGATGTGCCTCGTCCGACAGGTTGGTGATGACGGCGGCCACGTGCCGAAGGCGCTCGAATCCGAGAAACGTTGCACCTCCCTTGAAGTCGACCAGTACGAGGTTCAATGTCTCGGGTGGATGGGTGACGACCAGGCCGAGGGCCAGCGTCCGCAGGAATTCCGACTTGCCGGAACCCGTCGCACCCACGCAGAGCCCATGCGGCCCCATTCCGTCGTGAGCGGCCTCCTTGATGTCCAGCTCGACGGGCTCGCCGGCATCGGAGGTCCCGATCGCCACGCGTAGCCGTCGATGGCCGGTGCGGGGCCGCCAGCACGTCGCGGCGTCGAGCGGCGCGAGGTCGTCGACGCCGTTGAGGACCGCCCACCCACCGTGCCCCTTGGGCAGTCCGTCGGTCGTCGACGAGCCGACGCGGAAGGGCGCCAGCAGGCGGGCGCACGCCAACGCCCGCACCGGTGACAGGAGGTCCGGACTCTCCGGCGATCCGCCCGTGTCGATCCGGAGGTTCGGCTCGGTGAGCGGGCCGTCGGTCGTGCCGATCTCCACCATGGTAACTCGGTGGACCGGCGAGTCGCGAGACACATGATCGCCGTCCACCACCACCACCACGTGGGCGGTGTCGTCGACGTCGACCTCGGCCATGCTCCGGTAGGTCATGCGCGATGCTCCCGCGCCGTCGAAGGAGCGGGAGTCTTCATGGTGGGGAAGCCATTTCAGCCACTCCCATTTGGGCGCGGCCGCCTCGTCGACAACGGCGGCAATCTTCACGTGCTGGGGGCCGTGCAGCACCGCCAACTGGCAGATCATCGCCCTGGCCAGCCCGCGCGCCACGGCGACGTCACCCCCCACCGTGATCCGGGGATGCTCGCGCACATCGATGGCGACCGGCAGATTCGATACCGTCGACCTGGTGGCAATCAGACGGTGCAACGCTTCCGCCATCACTGGATCGACGGATTCCGACGGCGTCGACTCGGGAGCGACCAGCCTGGTGGACAGGGTGAGCGTGCCGAGTCCGACACGGACCCGGCAGAAGTCGGCGTCGTCGGGTCGCCGCTCCCACATTCGCCTGCCACCAACGAGCGCCCACAACGATCCCGGATCGGGATGACTCCAATGCATTGCTTGGTACTGGGCGCCAGCGGTTCTGACGGTGGCGTCGTCCAGCGCATCGAGGTAGCGCAGATACTCGCGCCGATCCTGGTCGACCTCCCCCGTACGGCGGGAGCCGCGCGAACCGTATGCCAGCGAACCGACCACTGAGACCAGCATCATGACGGGGAACAGCATGAACATCGGGCTGCGGCTGGTGCCGGATGTGAAGTACAGCAAGGCCATTCCCACCGCCGCAACGAGCATGGCCGCAGGCAGCAGCCACGTCAGTGGGCTGACCGGCGACGGCCGCGGCGGGCAGGGCGGGGGCTCGACGACGATGTCGCCGTCGTCGGCCTGCGGAGCGGAGAGGCGCGGAGCGCATA
>JAVRPF010000481.1:0-6865 GCA_032162385.1 Mycobacterium sp. | reverse complement strand
CGGTCAGCCTTGTTCGACGACGTTGTCCATGCCGGACTTGTTGATTTCCGGGGACCCCGATTTGAAGGTGATCCGGTTGTTGGAGCCGGATGCCCCGATGGTGTCGGCACCGTCCACGGTGACCACATTGTCGATGCCGGACACGGTGAGGCTCACGCAGTGCCCGGTGATCACGATCGTGTTGTCGATGCCGCTGACGTTGACGGTGCTGTCGTTGCAGGCGATCGTCTTGTTGTCGCCTATGCCGCCGATGCTGACGACGGCACCCGGCGGCAGGAGGGGCACCGACGGTTCGGCCTGCGGCATCTGAGTCTTGCCGCCGGGGAGGTCGGGCCGGCCGGTGGGGATGTTGGTGAGGGTTCCGCCGCCGCCGGCGATGTCCGGGCGGTCGCGACGGCTGCTCGCCATCGAGCTCACGCTGGAGAACAGGTTCGAGCCGAACACAGCGACGCCCGCCCCGACCGCCACGCCGCCGATGACGAAGGTCGCGACGATCAACCACCACCACGAGAAGCCCCCGGTCGCCCGAGGCGGTGTCGCAGGATATGGGGTGGCATATGGGGCGGCGTAGTACCCCGGTGGTGGTGGTGGCTGCGGTGGCGGTGTGTCGCCGTAGCCGGCGCCGTACTGCCCCGTCCCCAGTTCGGACGTGCCCGTCCCCAGTTCGGACGTGCGGGCAACGTCGGCGAGGGAACGCTCCAGATCCCGGATCCGGGCCTCGGGGTCGTCCTGCGGATTCATGGGCCGATGCTCCCACACCCAGGCGGCTGGTGGAATGGCTTGAGTGGTCGACCCGGATCGGTTTCGATCGCGCCGTGTGTCAGAGGAATCCGATGTCGCGTCGGCCGGGCCCGACCGACGGTATGGGATCGGAGCCGAGGGTGTGGCTCAACAGTTCGTGGTAGACGTCGCGGAAGTCCGTGGTGATCTTCAGATCGCCGTCGTTCAGGTCGGTCAGGCTCGGCTCGTCGCCGTAGAAGCCGCCCTTGACTGGCGCGCCTGCCAGGAAGACGGGGCCTGCCGCGCCGTGGTCGGTGCCCTGCGAGGCGTTGGCGGCGACACGGCGACCGAATTCCGAGTACATCATGACGACGAGTTTCTTGCCGTAGGTGTTGGTGCGCATCTGCCGCAGGAACGGGGTGAGGGCCTCGTCGACGGTCTTGAGGAGTTCCTCTTGGGTCCCGCGCTCGTCGGCGTGGGTGTCGAAGCCGCCCAGCGACACCATGTACACGCGCGTCGGCACCGCAGCCTTCACGCACCGGGCCACCAGATCGAGCTGAGCCTCCAGCGAACCCTCGTCTGCGGTCTCCGACGCCGCGGTCGGGTCGATGCCCTTGACCACCCTGCCGAATTCGGGCTCCGTGATCTTGCTTGCGCGATACGCCCGGCGTACCGCGGACATGGCCGCGGTGTCGCGGGGATCGTCCTCGCTCAACGCAGAGAGAGTGGCGGCGATCTCACCCGGGATGCGTGGGATGGTGTCGGAAAGCGCCGAGGCGACCTGCTTTTCGCCGATCGACATGAGCGGTAGCACGGCGCCGATATTGACCGCGCGCAGTGGGTCGTCGCCACCTGAGTCCAACCAGCGGCCGATCCATCCGGTCGGCACCGGGTCCTTCGGTGAGGCCGTCTGCCAGATGTCCATGGACCGGAAGTGGCTGCGATCGGGATTCGGATAACCCACTCCACGCACGATGGCCAACCGGCGGCCCCTCCACAATCCGGCCAGTCCCGCAAGCGCCGGGTTCAGCGCCAGCTGACCGTCGAGCGGTAGGACTTCCTCGGGCGCATAGGCCAAGTCGGGCCGGGCGTCGTGGTAGGCGTTGTTGGTGTAGGGGATGACCGTATTGACGCCGTCGTTGCCGCCGTAGAGCGTGACGATGACCAGAATCCCGCTGCCAACGGGCAGTGGCCGTTGGCGTGCGGCCGTGAGCATGTCGGGCAGGGTGATCGCGACGACTCCGGTCAGCAGTCCCGCCGCCCCGACGCCGGCACCGGCGATCAGGAACTTGCGGCGGTTCAACTCTGCCATCGTCGAATTCCCCTTACGCCGTGAGGTATTCAGGGGAGTTGACCGCGCAGGCAACCAACCGCTTCGGGTCGTCGACGAGGTCCTTGAGCGCGGTGACGGTGCGATCGGTCCACGCGCCGATGCCAACCAGGTAGCCGGCGGCGTCGATGCGGTCGACCGCCGCGGCGTCCTCGACGGTCGACAGGTCACCCAGCGAGGAGAACTTCTCGGCCGCCCACACCCGCGCAGTGGTGCTCGTCGTCGACAGCCACGCCTAGCCATGCGGCCAGCCGTTGACGTCGGGCGGGTAGAAGGGACGCTGTCGCATCACGGTCAGAGCCACCAGGATCGCGTCGAGCAACCCCGGCTGATCAATTGGCACCTTGAGCGCTCGGATCACCCCGACCATCCACTCGATCGGGGCGGTGACCGTGGTGCCGGTGCTCGCGGTGAACTCGGGATCCAGCAGGATAGCCTTCGTCAGCGCCTTGAGGTCCGCGCCTGGGCCGTACGCAGTGGTCAATCGGCCCAGCGCCGCCGGCGACGGTTCTTGGTCGGACGCCAGTTGCCGCCATAGCTTTCCAGCAACGAACGCCGCGGATTGGGGCTGGCTCAGTACGACGTCGCAGAAGGCAGTGTGATCGAAGTTGCCCGTGACGCCCAGGACGGTCTTCAGGTTTGAGTCGTGCTGGTCCCAGGCCACCGCCGTTTGGCCGCCATATCCGATGCCCCACCCCGTGAGAGCCCGCGCGCCCTCCCGCACGTCCACCTCGGTGTAGCCGTTCCCGTGGCCGAGCGTGAACAGTTCCATGAACTCCCGCGAGAGGTTCTCGTTGGCCTTCTTCGCGCTGTTGCTTGCGCCGTCGAGCCAGTAGAGCATCGCGGCGTCGCTCAGCATCGCGACGGCCAGGGTGCGGAAGTCGCCCAGTTTGAGGGTGCGCAACTTCTGGTTCTGCATCCCCATCCACTCGGCAACCGGGACCTTCTGCGCCGATGTCGCGAAGTGGTTGTGCCACAACAGAGTCAGCTTCTCGTGAATCGGCTCTTCAACCGCCGCCATCCGTCGCACCCACCACCCCGTCAGGTCGTGCATCTGCTGAGCCAGTTCACGGGTGATCGCATCCAGTTCGGCGGCGCGGACGCCGCTGCCTGGCGTTGCGGGGGTCACCGGCGTCGGGCGCGGCGTTGCAAGTGCGCCCTGGTCGCGGTCGGCGTCGAGGGCCAGTACGGTATCGAGATAGACCGACCAGTCCTGGTTTGCGACGGCGTCGATCTGCGGCCCGGTTGCGCCGAAACCGGTCCGCCGTAGCAGTCGGGCGGTGGCCTGCCACCGCGGCGATTGTCCAGACACGGACCGCCAACCCATCCTCTCCACGAGAACTGGCGCGGTCCCCCCCGACAACGCCATTCCCGGCTAGCGTAACGCCGGCGTCACGCCAGAGCACTAAAGGCGTCATACCAGCGTCATCGCCTGGCAAATGGGGCCCGGTCCAAGGCCGGATTGCTGTGGTGGAGTGACGGCCAATGGTCCTGGTTTCAATTCGGCGCCGATCAGGTCTCGGGACACCCCGTTCGACGCGCGCATGCCGGTACTGGCTCCACCATTGACCTCGCGGCCCGAGAAAGTGTGATTTGCAGGGGCGCAACTGGGTATTTCAGTGGCGCCGGGCTGATCCGTGACGCCGGCAACGAGAAGAAAGTTGGTCCCATGAGCGTGGTCGTAGAGCGCGGCTCGGCCCGCTGTCCCCGTTGTGTTGCGGTTGCGGACTACGCCTTCATCGAGAGCGACCTCGACGTGGTGCGTTACGAGGTGCACTGCCACTCGTGCGGCGAGGTCTACTCGGAGGTGAATTCTCTCGCCCCGGCCGCGCCCGTTGAACTGACCTTGCCCCTTCCTCCACCCTCGCCAGTGGCCCAGCGGCGCGCATCCTGGCGCAGGCACCTGACCCCGTTCGGCCGAGCCTCAGGACGGCTGCGCGAGCGCGTTCGCCGTGCCGGGTTCGCGGGATTGGTCTCCCCGGAGACGCCAACTTCGGGTGAATAGGGGGCGAACGGCTAAGCCAGGACGACTGACCGCCAATCCGATCCTGCTCACAACTGCCACATAAGTCACTACCGTCAGCCTCGGCGCAATGTGCCAGAAGTTTGCTGTCGTGTCGCCATGTGATCTAGCACTCACTTTCGATTTCAAAGGTAAGGACGGGCCTTCCGGCTCATTTGCTGCGGACAACTGGTGACGCTTGCCGATGTGCGAAAGATGCTGGTACGACGGTGGAACGTCGTTGCTCGGCGAAGATAACGGACGCATAACGACGAGTTTCTTAAGCACTGCCTGAGAGCTTCTCGAGATCCCCGTCGAAACGTCGTCCACGGCGTCCTCGGGGCGGATTTTCCGTCGCTACACTCGAACAAGACCGCGCCCCATCGGGCGCTGAACACATCGAATCTAGTGCCGGTGCAGATGACCCCCGGCGGAGGTGCCCAGACATGGCTAATACATTCGCGCGCGCAATCAGCGTGACAGTGGAGAATGCGAACGCTGCCCTGTTGGGTGCAACGACCGTCGGTGGCGGCCCGATCGCCGACATGTCGGTCGATGGCGACACCCTGGTGGTCACCAACTACGGCGACCACAACGTCGTCATCCTCAACGCGGGCAGCCTGGCCGTGACCGGTGGCGTCGCCGCCCGTGAGCCATTCGCCGTCGTCGTTGCCAATGACCGCGCCCACGTCGGCGTGGCATCGGCCAACTACGACGCAGTCGCCGTGATCGACACCAGGACCAGTGCCGTGGTCGCGTCGTACCCGCTGTCGTTCAACGTCACCGCAATGGCCGCGAGCCCCGACGGCAAGCGCGTCTACGCCGGTCGCGCAGGCCACGGCGGCATCGACGTCTCCGTGATCGACACCACCGCCGAACGGGTGGGCACGATCTACCTCGCCATGGGTGACGACGCCAACATCGACGCCCTGCGCGTGGATGCATCCGGCCGTCGCCTCTACGTGGCGGTGTCGGACGCGCGAAGCAGCCGACTGGTCGTCGTGGACCTCGAGACCGGCCGGGCACACCGCTCGCTGGAGGTGGGCGACGCCATCCGCGGCTTGGAGCTCGCCCTGGACAGCACTGCGTACGTGCTGACCTCCGACCTCAACGACCGCGGGGTCGTGCACACCATCGACCTGGTGGCGAACCGGATCATGGCCAGCGTGCCGGTCGCGACCGCGCCGACCCAGCTCGCGCTGTCCGCCGACGGCACCCGGGCGTACGTCGTCGACTACGACCACGTCGTGGTGTTGAACACCGAGACGCTGACCGTCGTCGACACCATCTCGGTGGGTGCCCGGCCGTCCTGCGTCGCGGTCGGCGTCGACCGGCTCTACATCGCCGACTTCACCGGTGGCATCACCGCCTACTCGGTGCCCGCGCCGGCGCCGATGTTCTACGCGCCTCTGGTCGCGGCCAATCCGGTTGCCGCGGTGGAGCTCCGCGAGCTCGAGCCCGCAGGCGTCTAAGCCGACGCCTCGGGTGCCTCGCCCCGCAACCGCCGCCGTGGTTTCGCGGGTGGCGTACAGATGACCGCGACGCCGTCTTTTCGTGCGTCGACTCCTGCGGCGCCAATGCGCTTCTCAAGCCGGGACCGTAGCTCGGCTCTCGCCTGTGGCTCGAGCGTGAGGACGTTGGAGTGGGTGAACACCATGTTCACCCAGTCGTCAGTGGAGTAGTGCACCTGTTCGACGACGCGGCGCCGCTCGACGGTGAAGCCCAGCCCCTCGACGATCGCCGTCAGGCCGTCATCATGGACGGCGTCGATCGCCTGCCGCCGGGACACATCAAGATGGCCCGCATAGGCCTCGTCGAGATCCTGCCGCGTCGGCGACATCGGCGTGACGCGGTTCGACAGCAGTGCCTGACGACCGCCTGGATCAAGGATTGACGCGACCTTCTTCAGCGCGCGTCGTGGCTGCACCCAGTGGAACGACTGGGCAAATACGACGAGATCGAACGTCCTGCCTGCCGGCTGCCAGTCCTCGAACGTCGCCTGCTCCACGCGGATGCCCTTACCGGCGGCTACGGCTGCCATGCGCGGGTCAGGCTCCACGGCAAGGACTTCGGCGCCCGCCTCCATCAGCTGCATCGACGCGATGCCCGTCCCCGCTCCGACGTCGAGTGTCCGCGCACCACCTCCCGCCACCAGGCCGGCAACGAGAGACTGCGGATAGCGCGGACGGTAGCGGTCGTAGTCATCGGCAGCTGAACCGAACGCCTCGGCCCGGCGGCGGTCGGCGTACGCAGGCGGTAGCTCCGACATGACTCCAGCATGCCCGCAATACCTGTTTCGGACGGCGGCGTGCCGCCGCATGCTCATCTCGGCTAGCTGCGAAGCGTTTGCGGCCTGCATGGGCCGTCCAGTCCGCCTCGGACGAGGATCTACGTGGGCGCTCGGTGTTCGCAAATGAATAGCTCATAGCGGCGGGGGGTGCCGTCGACCCCAGTTCACGACGCTGTCACCGTCGCCAGCAACGCGACCTCGAGGCCATTTAGCGAGGCATTCACCGCGGGAGCCGATGCCGCACGCCGCACAATGCGCGCCCTGCGCGAGCTCAAGATCGCTCGGAACCGCACGATTTCGATTTGCTAGCTGCACGTGCCAGCAATCTTTGAGTGACGGTAGGAGCGGCCCCGCCAAGGGCTGCGCAAGGCGGCGGGGCATTCCGTCACAGCAATCTTCGTGATGCTGCTACGGCGTGCCTGCGGGGCACCGGCAGGAGTTCAAGATCGACGACTACAGCGACGTGCGCCGCTGCCGTCGACTCCCCGCGGAGGCGGGTGGCGACAGCTGGGGAGGCCCAGAT
>JAVRPF010000480.1:0-3204 GCA_032162385.1 Mycobacterium sp. | reverse complement strand
ACCGGCACGAGTTCTTCCAGGTGATCTTGTTGATGTCGGAATCGTCGGCGCCCGCGGCGTTGAGCTCGGCAAGCACCTGCTCGGGCGCGTCCGGCCAGAAGCAGTCGGAGTGCGGGTAGTCGCACTCCCACCTGGGTGGCCAGGATGATCAGGTTGTCGATCGGCGCATTGGGCGCCATGCTGATGGCACCGAACCCGGTACCGATGTGCAAGCACATCACCACGTTCTCCTCGGACAGCGTGCGGAACACCGGCCCCCAGTAGTCCTCGTCGTGGTAGCTCGGCAGACCCTCCAGGTGGGGCAGCTCGGGCATGGTCACCGCGCGGCAGCCCTTCGCCGCGACCCGGCGGATCTCGTCGCACATCGCCTCTGGGTTCCAGGTCGGCAGCACCGCGATCGGGATGAAACGGTCCGGGTAGGAGCCGGCCCACTCGTCGATGTGCCAATCGTTGTAGGCCGACACCATGACCAACGTGACCGGATCCTGGAACTGGTTGAGGTGGCGGGCCGAGAAGCCGGTGAACGTCGGGAAGCACATCGACGCCAGGATGCCGTTCCGGCTCATGTCCTTGACGCGCTGGTGGACGTCGTAGACACCCGGCCGCATCTCGGCGAACCCGGCCGGGTCCCTAGCCCACTCTTCGGGCGGCCAGGACACCACGGCGTTGAGACCGCTGACGCCCTGTGGCCTGCCCTGGTAGATCCACTGGTCGACGCCCCTGTCGTCGGTGACGACGATGGGTGCCTGATCGATGTACTTGGCCGGCACGTGGCGCAGGAACATGTCGGGCGGCTCGACGACGTGGTCGTCGATGCTCACCAGGATCAGGTCTTCTTTGTTCATGCTGTGCTCCTCACGTGCGCGGCCTCCGTACTCAACTAGTACCCTCGGTTTTCGTGACCGTCTCTGCGCTTTCGGACAGAGATTTAGCCGAATCGGCCAAGATCTCCCGGCCGGTGATCGAGCTTCGCCGCGGTGGCCGGGCGCTGGCCGGCAGCTACCTCTACGAGGGCGACGGCCTGATCACCGGCTGGCACTCGCACGAGGTGCACCAGATCGAGTACGCGGTGCACGGCGTCGTCGAGGTGGAGACCGACTCCGCGCACTATCTGCTGCCCCCGCAACAGGCTGCCTGGATCCCGGTCGGGCTGGAACACCAGGCGGTGATGAACCCCGACGTCAAGACCGTCGCGGTGATGTTCGACCCGCAGCTCATTCCCGACGCCGGTGGCCGCGCCCGGATCATCGCGGTGTCTCCGCTGATCCGCGAGATGATGATCTACGCGCTGCGGTGGCCGATCGACCGTGGCACAGGCTCCGCCGAGGATGAGAACGTCTCCGACGGCTTCTTCCGCACCCTGGCCGATCTGGTGTCCGAGGCCCTCGACCACGAGGCGCCGTTGAGCCTGCCGACGTCGGACCACCCGATCGTCGCGGCGGCACTGGTCTACACCAAGCAACACCTCGACTCGGTGACCGCCTATGACGTGAGCCGCGCCGTCTCGGTGTCCGAGCGGACGTTGCGACGCCTGTTCTCCGACACCCTCGGTCTGTCGTGGCGGACCTATCTCCTGCACGCCAGGATGTTGCGGGCCATGGCGCTGCTCACCGCCCCCGGGCAGTCCGTGCAGGCGACGTCGTCGGCGGTCGGGTTCGAAAGCCTGAGCTCGTTCACCCGCTGCTTCACGCAGTTCTGCGGTGAGACACCGTCGGCGTACCGGCGCCGGGTCAGCCAGACGAGCTGACGGAGATGGCCGACCGGATCGACCTCATCCACGAGCTGGTGTCGACGGCGGCCGCCGCGGTGCCCGATCGGGCCGCCATCATCTGCCCCGATGGCTCGACCGTGACCTTCGCTCTGTTCGACCGTCAGGTGCGCTCCGTCGGGGGCTGGATGGCTGAGCGAACCCGCCGCTGCGACCGCGTCGCGGTCATCGCGGACAACAGTGCCGCGTACGCCCGGCTGTATTACGGCGTTCCCGGCTGCGGCCGCACCTTGGTGCTGATCAATCAGCGGCTCAGCCGCGACGAGCAGACCACCCAACTCGCGTCGGCCGAGCCCACCGTTATCGTCGGCGATGCGCGCTACCTGGAGGCACTGCCGAGGATCGCCGAAAACCTCCCATCAGTTGAGCACGTCGTCGCGTTCGATGATCCGGAATGGCAACGCGCGGAACATGAGTCGTCTGGATGTGTCGAAGTGATCGGGCCCGACGACCCCGCCTGGCTGCTGTTCACCAGCGGATCGTCCGGGGCGCCGAAGGGTGTTCTGCACACCCATCGGTCGATCACCACCGCGGTGTGGGGCACGGTTGCCGGACGGTCTGTGCGATCCGGCGGCGTCTACCTGCTGCCGTTTCCGATGTGCCACGTCGCTGGCTACAACATGTTGGTGCACCACGCCGCGCAGTCGACGGTACTGCCCGTCGCGGCGTTCCGTCCGGACGCGTTCGCCGAGGCCGTCAACACCTTTCGCGTGACATCGTGCTCGCTGGCGCCGACCATGCTGCACGGCCTGCTTGCTCATCTCGAGGAGACGGGGATCGAGCTGCCGACGCTGCGCGACATCGCCTACGGCTCCGCCGCGATCCCGGCCGACCTGCTCCGCCGAGCGCTCGCGCGACTCGACGTCGGGTTCCATCAGGGCTACGGCATGACCGAAACCGGAGGCAACATCACGTTTCTCGGCCCCGCCGACCACCGCGCCGGGGCGGATGGTGACGCCGCGATCCTGTTCAGTGCGGGCCGGCCGCACGACGAGGTGCAGATCCGTATCGCCTCCGAGAAGGACGGTGTCGGTGAAATCCTGGTCCGCGGTGCACAAGTCGCCGCCGGCTACTGGCCGGACAACACACCGGCGACGGTCGACGGCTGGCTGCACACCGGTGACGTCGGCCGCATCGACGACGCCGGGCGACTGATCGTGCTCGACCGCCGCAAGGACGTCATCATCACCGGCGGCGAGAACGTGTCCTCACACGAAGTCGAAGATGCGCTGTCGAGCCACCCGGACGTCGATCAGGTCGCGGTGGTGGGTGTGCCCGACGAGTACTGGGGCGAGGCGATCTGCGCCGTGGTCGTCGCCAGGGCCAACGAGCACCCCTCGGCCGAGGCATTGGCCGCCCACGTGCGCACGAGGATCGCGGCGTTCAAGCGCCCGCGGCACGTCCTGTTCGTCGATGCGCTTTCGCTGACCTCCAAC
>JAVRPF010000479.1:0-2744 GCA_032162385.1 Mycobacterium sp. | reverse complement strand
GTCGTAGGGCAGCCGGCCCAGGATCGAGTCGAATTTCAGCAGGTGCGCCAGGGTGGCGTTGTCCGTGAGGTCGTTGACAGCCACGATCTCGATGTCGGTGTTGTTGCCAAGCGCCTTCTGGGCGTCCAGGGCCCTGAAGAAGTTGCGTCCGATTCGACCGAAGCCGTTGATGCCTACCCGAATCGTCACTGTCTGTACTCCTTGATCTCGTGGATGCGCGGTGAGTTGCCCATCGCCAGCCTAGTAGTGCGCGGATCGCGGCGCGACGGCTGGTCAGTGCGCGGCCAGGCTCTGGTCGATGTATGGGTTGCCGAGCCACTTGCGCCGGATTCCCTGCAGCGTGCCGTCGTCCTCGAGTTCGGCTTGCGCCGACGCGATCCGCTGCAGCATCGCGTCGTTACCCAGGGATACCGCGATCGCGATGTCCTCCCTGGAGATATTCCGTTGCACCACCTCGACACCGACGAGGGGCCTGACGAGTTCGGTGAGCACCGGTGCCAGCTTCATGAACGCGTCGCAGCCCCCGGTGCGCAGATCGGTCAGCGCGGTGCGGATGCTGCCGTAGTCGTAGACCCTGACCGCCGCGGCCTTGCCCTCGGCCACCAGGTGTTCGGCGACGGGTTGGCTGGTGTTGCCCTGCTGGACACCGATCGTCAGGCCGGCCAGGTCGTCGACGAACCTGACCTTCGGCAGCCGCTCGGTGTCGACGGCGAGCGACTGACCGGAGATCAGGTACGGCGGCGCGAAGGCGGCCCTGCGCTGCCGTTCCGGGGTCACGGTGGTACCCGCGATGACGCAGTCGTACTGCCCGGAGCCCAGCTCGTCGAAGATGCCGTTGAAGTCCGATCCGTCGTAGGCGACGAGCGCGACCGTCATCCCCATTGCCGCGGCCACCGCATCGATGAGATCGATGTCGAGGCCGCCGTCCGCGATGCCGTTGAACGGCGGGTCGGGGAATGCCACGCCCACTGTCAGGATCGCCATGCTCTCCAGTTAACTCGTTGAGATTGCACTGAGGCTCGGATCACAGCCCTGAGTGCAACATCGACGTGACTAGGCGTCCTCGAGCAGATCCGGCGTGACCGCCGACTCCGTGTCGGGGACCCCGTCCTGCTTGGCCTTTCGGTCGGCCATCGACAACAGTCGCCGAATACGGCCCGCCACAGCATCTTTGGTCATCGGGGGCTCCGCGAGCCGGCCCAGTTCCTCCAGGGACGCCTGCCGATGCTCGACACGCAGCCTGCCTGCCGCGGAGAGATGATCGGGCACGGTGTCGCCGAGGATCAACAACGCACGCTCCACCCTGGCCGCCGCAGCCACGGCCGCCCTCGCCGAACGGCGCAGGTTCGCGTCGTCGAAGTTGGCCAGTCGGTTGGCGGTGGCGCGCACTTCGCGGCGCATCCGCCGCTCTTCCCACGTCAAGCGGGTGTCCTGCGCGCCCATCCGGGTCAGCAACGCGCCGATGGCCTCACCGTCGCGCACCACCACACGGTCGCTCCCCCTTACCTCGCGGGCCTTCGCGCTGACGCCCAACCGTCGCGCGGCACCGACGAGCGCGAGCGCCGCCTCCGGGCCGGGGCAACTGACCTCCAACGCCGACGAACGACCGGGCTCGGTCAACGAACCATGCGCCAAAAACGCTCCCCGCCAAGCTGCTTCGGCATCGCCGACACTGCCGCCGACCACCTGCGCAGGCAATCCGCGCACCGGACGACCGCGTAGATCCAGCAGGCCGGTCTGCCGCGCGAGCGACTCACCGTCCTGCGCCACCCGCACCAGGTACCGGGTGCTCTTGCGGATCCCGCTGGCCGACAACACGTGCACGACGGCGTTGTAGCCGTAGAGGTCATGGATGTCCTTGCGCAACCGCCGCGCGATGATGCCGAGATCGACCTCTGCCTCGACCACGACGCGGCCCGCCACGATGTGCAGGCCGCCCGCGAAGCGCAGCAAGGACGCCACCTCAGCACGACGGGCGCTGACGGAGTTGATCACCAACCGACTCAGCTCGTCTTTGACCTCGGCTGTCATAGCCACGAAAACGTCACCTCTCGTCGACCGACCTGATGGCGGCGGCGGGAGCCGTCGGCGGCACGGGTGCGCTGCCACGTAGGCGTACACGCTCCAAGGCTGCCGCCAATCTCGCCGGGTCATGTAATGGTGTACCAGGTCTGGACACGTCAGCAAACTCGACCTCAGCGTCGAGGATCGCCGCGGTGCGCCTGAGCTGTTCGCGTTCGCGCTCGCCAGGCACTCCCGCCGCGTCGACGATGATGTCGTGCACGGTGAAGCCCGGCGCGTGCTGGGCGATGACGTGGATGTGGCGCTCGGCGGAGAACCCCGCGGTCTCGCCCGGCTCGGCCACCAGGTTCAGCACCAGGGCGCGCCGCGCCTCCGTGGCTTGAAGTGCCGCCGCCAGCTGCGGCACCAGCACGTGCGGAATCACGCTGGTGAACCACGACCCGGGTCCGAGTACCACCAGATCGGCCGCCATGATCGCGTCGATGGCCTGCCGTGTGGCCGGAGGATTGCTCGGCAACAGCCGCACTCGCCGCACCTTCCCCACCGTGGTGGCGAGGGCGACCTGCCCTCGGATGACGCGGCTCATCCGCGGATCGGATTCCAGACCACCGACGTCGGCCTCGATCTGAAGCGCGATCGGACACATCGGCAGCACCCGGCCCTTGAGGTCAAGGATCCTGCCCAACTCGTCGAGCGCTGCGACGGGATCGGCGAGCACCTCG
>JAVRPF010000478.1:0-3732 GCA_032162385.1 Mycobacterium sp. | reverse complement strand
TGATGGTCAATGCGGCACGGCTGAAGGACTCGGGGGAGCGCAACGACGTCGCGGCGGGGATGGCCAAATACCTTGCCAGCGAGTTCTGTTCGGAGGTGACCCAGCAGAGCTTCCGGATCCACGGCGGCTACGGCTACTCCAAGGAGTACGAGATCGAGCGACTCATGCGCGACGCCCCGTTCCTGTTGATCGGTGAGGGCACCAGCGAGATCCAGAAGACCATCATCAGCAAGAGCCTCCTTCATGAGTATCGACTCTGACCCGGAGTTCGCCGCCAGGCCGCAGCTGTCCGACGACGTCGCGCGCTACGTCCGGCGGCGGATCCTCAACGGCGCCTACCGGGCCGGTGAGTACCTGCGGCTGGATCAGCTCGCGTCCGAACTCGGCATCAGTGTCACACCCGTGCGGGAAGCGCTGCTGAACCTACGCGCTGAGGGGCTGCTGGCGCAGCAACCGCGGCGGGGTTTCATCGTGCTGGCCGTCACCGCGCGGGACATCGCCGACGTCGCGAACGTGCAGGCCTTCATCGGGGGTGAACTCGCCGCGCGGGCCGCGGAGAACATCAGCGACGAGCAACTGGCCGCCCTGCGCGCGATCCAGGACGAGCTGGAGCGGGCCTACGAGCAGGACGACCTGGAGCGCACCGTGCGGCTCAACCACGAGTTCCACCGCACCATCAACGTGGCCGCCGACTCGCCGAAACTCACCCAGTTCATGTCGGGCATCACGCGGTACGCCCCCGAGTCGGTGTTCCCGACGGTGAGCGGCTGGCCGAAGCAGTCGACCAGGGACCACCGCCGCGTCATCGCCGCATTCGAGCGTCGGGACGCCAACCGGGCCCGGATGGCGATGGCCGAGCACTTCACGATCGGCGTCGCGCCGCTCACCGACCATCTGATCGAGCGGGGCGTGATCTCCGACGGGGACCGGCCCGCGGACGCCGAGGCGCCGTCCGAGGCCGCGGGCGGTTCCTAGGAGTTCAGATTGCGCTCACGGTCGTGAACCAGCGGGCGATTTCCACAGCCCTGAGTGCAATTTCAGCGCCCCAACCGGCAGGTCTCGGCAAAGGGCTCAGGACCTGTCATGGTCGGCTATCGTGCTGGGGATGAAGCGTTCGATCATCGGTGTCATCGCCGCACTGGCCTGCGCCTTGGGTGCCGGAGTGGTGACGGCGCCGCCGTCTGAGGCAGATGACGTCGGGTACCTCATCAACGTGACCCTGCGGCCGGGATACAACTTCCCCAACGCGCAGGCGGCGCTCGACTACGGCAATGGCCTATGCGACCGAATCGGCCAACGGCAAAGCTACTCCGATCTCGCGACCGCGATCAGGTCCGACTTCAACACGTCCGACGAGTTCCAGGTCTCGTATCTGCTCAGTCAGGCGACCCAGGAGCTGTGCCCTGCCCAGATCTGGCAGTTGCGGCAGTCTGCGGCCGGCTATCGCGCACCCGCTTGACGTCACAGCCCCTTCAGTACTGGGTAGCCCCCTGGTCGATCGACATGGCCGTCGCGGTGACTAGCCGCGATTCGTCACCCGCGAGCCACAGCACGGCGTTGGCGATGTCGTCCGGCTCCGCGATCCAGGTCGGCAGGAACGGTGTGACCATGTGGGCCAACTGAGGGTTGGTCTCCATGGTCCTGCCGATCGCATTGACCATGTCGCCCGATCCCATGTCGGAGTTGACCGCTCCGGGATGGACGCTGTTGACCCGGATCGAGTGCTTGCCGAGTTCGGCGGCGAAGGCCCGAGCCATGCCGGTGACCGCGTGCTTGCTCGCGGTGTAGTGAATCATGAACGGCTGCATCTTGACACCCGCCGCCGAGCTGATCAGGATCACCGACCCGCCACGGTCGCCGTCGATGATGTGCTGAGCGCCGGCCATCACGGCGTTCCAGGTGCCGGTCACGTTGACGTCCATCACGTCGCGGAACGACTCGGGCGTGATCTCGTTCCAGACCTGTGGCGCCGCGATGCCGGCATTGGCCACGATGACGTCGAGGCGGCCCAGTTCGGCGACGCCGGCGTTGACGGACTCGCACATCCCGTCGTAGTCGCGGGTGTCGACCACCGAGGCGAGGATCCGGCGACCGGTGGCCTCGACCAGGCGGACGGTTTCGTCGAGGTCCTCGGGGCTGGCGGGAAGGTAGGGAACGCAGTCGGGCAGCTTGCCCGCGATGTCGACCGCGATGACGTCCGCACCCTCGATGGCCATCCGCACCGCATGTGCGCGGCCCTGGCCCCTCGCCGCTCCGGTGATGAACGCGACCTTGCCTTCGAGTCGTGCTGTCATGCTGTCATTCGAACTCCTTCTCCGGCCGCTCGGCCCTTGAGTGAAACTGCATGAGGTCCCGGAACCCGATGTCGTCGAGCAGTTCGCGTAGCCGCCGGACGTCGACCTTCCCGGTGGATCCCCTCGGGACGTCGTCGTCGGAGACCAACAGCAACCACACGGTCGGCACCTTGAATGAACTCAGGAGCCTCCAAGCGCTGGTGCGCAACACGTCGACGGTGGTGGTGTCGCGGTTGCAGACCACCGCCGCGCCCCCCGGTCACCACGACCGCTTCTGACGTTGGTGACGAACGCGCCACCGACGCCCTCGATGGTCCGCCCTTGGGTATGCCGCTGCTTCCTGAGTGAACATCACCACTAGCGGATCGTTCGGCGTCACGGCGGCAGTCATCGCGTCGCACACGGCGGTCGCACCGGGACCGGCGACGGTGCCGATCATCGTGTCGGGTGTCCATACCCGGCGCAGCGCGGGAAGCCTCGGGTGGTGCAGAGTGCGGTCGCCGATGTGGGAAGTCTCCAGCTCGGTGCGCAGGTCGCCGTGATATCGGTGACTGCGGAACTCGTCGACGGCGACCAGGTATTGCACCGATGCGACACGCAACTGCGCCACCAATTCGCGGGGCGCCAGCAGCGTGCTCAGTGGCACCAGCACGGCGCCGATCCGCGTGAGCGCGACGGCGATCCGAACCCAGTCGACGCCGTTGGGCATGATCAGGCCGACCCGGCTGCCCTTGCCGATGCCGTGGTCCACGAAGGTTGCGGCGAGCCGCCGTGTTGCGACATCCAGTGCGGCGTACGTGGTCCGGGCGGTCGGGTCGATCACCATCGGCGTGGTCGCGTCATCCGCGGCGCGCAGCCGGACCAGGGCGTCGATCGTGTCAGCCATCGAACACCTTGCGCAGCCCGCGCACGTCGACCTTGCCGCTGGGCAGTACGGGAACCTCGGCGGCGGGCAGTGCGACGAACCTGCGGGGCACCTTGTAGGCGGATAGTTCGGGACCGAGCAGGGCACGCAGTCCGTCCTCGTCGAATCGCCAGCCGTCTTCAGTGTCCCCGTCCACCACGATGACCGCGGCCACCACCTCACCGCGGTCGGGATCGGGGATCCCCAAGGAGGCGTTCCGGCTCCGGGACGAGCACTTCCACGTGCCTGAGCCAGGGACGTCCTGACCGCGCCTACTGCCAGCACTACAATTTCTGCTACTTTTGTAAAGTCGCTCATCGTCCGACATGCTGCCATCCGCAGCTCGAGAGCCCGAGGTTGAAAATCATGCCCACACCCGTCATCGTCGGTGCCGCCCGGACCGCGATCGGCCGGTCGTTCAAGGGAACACTGGTCAACACCCCTCCGGAGACCCTGATCACCACCGTGCTTCCGGAGGTGGTCCGCCGAGCGGGCGTCTCGCCGGAAGACATCGACGACCTCATCTTCGCCGAA
>JAVRPF010000477.1:0-3370 GCA_032162385.1 Mycobacterium sp. | reverse complement strand
ACTTAGGCCGACGGCAGCGACGGCCGCCACCGCGGCAATGAGTACGCGCATCGGGTTAGCGGGACTTCCCTTGGATCTCGAGAATCTTGGGCCGGACGTCCACGAGGTAGACGCCGGCGGCGCAAATCGCGATGGCGGAGCCCACGGGCGCCCCCAGGACGAGCGCAAGCACCACGGTGCCACCGATGATGGCCAGCCAGATCGGCTTGGTCATCTTCCCGGCGGCGGTATAGGCGTCGGGACGCTGGATCGCGGCATGCACGAAGGAGTACACGCCCAACACCAACGCACCCACCTGAATGACGAGGAGGACGTAACCCACCAGGCTCTGAGGCTGCACGCCTCAAGCCTAAGCGGGTTACGTCCCCTCGGTCTAATGAACTACTTCTGGGTGACCTTCTTGGCCGCAGCCTTGGCCGGCGACTTCTTGGCCGGGGCCTTCTTGGCGGGAGCCTTCTTGGCGGCCTTCTTGACCGGCGCAGCGGCCTTCTCGGCCTTCTTCGGCAGCTCGACGCCGACCAGCTTGGCCGCACGCTCACCGACCGCGCGGGTCTGGGTGGCAACGGTGCCAAGCGCGTCCTGCGTCAGCTCGACGGCCTGGTCGGTCACGCTCTCGACGCGGCCGGCGGCCTCCCCGAACGCGGGCTGGCTACGCAGTCGCTCCAACGCGGCCTCGCCGCGCTCGATGAGCTTGTTGTAGGTGGCCGTCGCGGAGTCGGCGTAACCCTCGGCGGCCTTGCGCAGCTCGTCGCTGTTCAGCCGCTCACGGATCTCGGAGACCTGAGTGGGCAGCTCTTCCTGCAGTTTGGTCAGGCGCGCACGGCGCTCCTCGACACGCGTGCCAGCCTCG
Organism: Mycobacterium sp.; assembly: GCA_032162385.1. Lineage (GTDB taxonomy): Bacteria > Actinomycetota > Actinomycetes > Mycobacteriales > Mycobacteriaceae > Mycobacterium. Next base: position 2,520 of record JAVRPF010000477.1, on the reverse strand, counting down.
GTGCGGGCCTCTTCGGCACGCTCGCGCAGAGTGACCACGATCTCGTTCACGGTGGCCAGCGCCAGGTCTGCGGCGCCGACGGCGGCGAGCAGCGGAGCCTTCAGGTCTTCGATGGTGGGCTGATTCTTGTCGGCCATTTCGGGTGATTCCTCTCTCGGATGTGTACTCATTGATGTGTTTTCTAATCGGCAGTCGATCGGCGGTCAGTCAGTGGCTGGCTCCTCATCTGCCTCATCTGCGGCTTCGTTCTGTTGGCAGAACGACGCGTAGATGTCGAGCAGCACCTGCTTCTGCCGCTCGGTGATCGTGACATCGGAGATGATGGCGTCGCGGACCTCACTGGGCTCGCTCGGTTCCAAGATTCCGGCCCGCACGTAAAGCACTTCGGCAGACACTCGCAACGCCTTCGCGATCTGGTTGAGCACGTCGGCCGAGGGCTTGCGCAATCCCCGCTCGATCTGGCTGAGGTACGGATTGCTGACGCCGGCCTTCTCGGCCAGCTGTCGGACCGACACCTGCGCAGCTTCGCGCTGGCTCCGGATGAAGCCTCCGATGTCCTGTGCAGCGTTGGTCATGACAGCGGCAAGTTTTTCGTCCTGCGGCATGCTTGGCCCCCTCCTGCGTCTGTAACCGGTTGGCTTCGAAATCAACCGTACGACGGGGTGCTAACTTTTGCAAGCACTAGCTAGCGCAGGTCAGAAGAGTAGCTGGGCTATCGAATAGATCGCCAGGCCGGCCAGCGAGCCGACGACCGTGCCGTTGATCCGAATGAATTGCAGGTCACGACCGACATGCAATTCGATGCGGCGACTGGCCTCATCGGCGTCCCAGCGTTCGATCGTTTCGGTGATGATCGCTGTGATCTCCGTCCCATACTGTTCGACCAGGTGCTGGGCGGCCCGCACGATCCAGTTGTCGACCTTGTCGCGGAGCTCTGCGTCGTCGCGCAACGACTCGCCGATGTGCACCACCGAGTCGGCGATCCGGGAGCGCAGCGCCGAGGACGGGTCGTCGACGGACTCCAGAATGATCCGTTTGGCCGCGGTCCACGCGGTCTCGGCCGCCTTGGCGACCTCTTCCCGCGCCATGATCTGTTCCTTGACGTTCTCGGCGCGTTCGATGGTCGCCTCGTCGTGCTGCAGATCGTCGGCGAACTCGAACAGGAACTTGGTGGCCGAACGACGGAGTTCGTGGTCGGGGTTGCGGCGCACCTTGTCGGTGAAGTCCATCAGCTCGCGATGGATCCGGTCACCGACGAGATGGTCCACCCAGCGCGGCGACCAGGTCGGGGAGTCACGTTCGATCACCCGCTCGATGACCTCTCCAGAGTTCAGAGACCACTCGAACGCGCGATCGGCCAGCAGTTGAATGAGCGCTTCCTGACGCCCCTCCTCCAGCAGGCTGGCCAGCACCCGTCCGATCGGCGGACCCCACTGTGGTTCGGCGATGCGCCTGACGATCATCCGGTCCAGCACCTGCTGAACGTCCTCGTCACGCAGCATTTCAACGAGCACCCGCAGCACCGTTGACGCCTCTGCCGCAACCCGTTCGGCGTGTGATGTGTCGGAGAGCCACTTGCCCATCCGCCCGGCCACCTCGGCGTCGCGCAACTTGGTCTCCACGACCTCGGGGGACATGAAGTTCTCCCGGACGAACGCACCAAGGCCCTCGCCGAGCTGGGCCTTCTTGCGCTTGATGATCGCGGTGTGCGGGATCGGGATGCCCAGGGGGTGCTTGAACAGGGCGGTCACCGCGAACCAGTCGGCCAGCGCGCCCACCATGCCTGCCTCCGCGGCGGCGCGCACGTATCCAATCCAGGGGGCGGCGCCGTTCGACTGCGCCCAGGTGCACACCAAGAAGATCACCGTCGCGCCGAGCAGAAAGCTCACCGCGACGACCTTCATCCGGCGCAGACCGGTGCGGCGTTCGGCGTCCGCGGCGGAGTCGGCACCGGCCAGCGTTTCGGCAAAACTCTGGCTCGGTTCGGCCGTTGGTCCTGGCGAGGATCGGTGTACCACCCCTCAATCATCCGTCATCGCGCCACCGGCGCTCCCGTCCCATCGGTCACGGCCGGTGGATCGGCCGTATTATCAAGAACAACTAGGGAATGGACTGGTGCGACAGTGGCACAACAGACCCCAGCGGGGGTGGTCAAGACAGACGGGCGTAAACGACGCTGGCACCAGCACAAGGTCGACCGTCGCGGTGAATTGGTCGACGGCACGCTCGAAGCGATCCGCCGGGTGGGCAGCAACGTCAGCATGGACGAGATCGCCGCCGACATCGGCGTCTCGAAGACCGTCTTGTACCGCTACTTCGTGGACAAGAACGACCTCACGACGGCCGTGATGATGCGCTTCGCGCAGACCACGCTGATCCCCAACATGGCGGCCGCGTTGTCGTCCAACCTCGACGGCTACGACCTGACCCGCGAGATCATCCGCGTGTACGTCGCCACGGTGGCCGCCGAGCCCGAGATCTACCCGTTCGTGATGGCCAACAGCTCGGCGACCAAGAGCA
>JAVRPF010000476.1:0-4067 GCA_032162385.1 Mycobacterium sp. | reverse complement strand
AAGCTGGTGTGCACCGACGCGGCGATGAAGGTCACCACCGACGCGGTGCAGGTGTTCGGCGGCGCGGGCTACACCCGCGACTACCGCGTCGAGCGCTACATGCGCGAAGCCAAGATCACGCAGATCTTCGAGGGCACCAACCAGATTCAACGTCTCGTCATCGCTCGCAGCCTGACCACCTGAGGCACGGTCGGCAGGCCAGCTCGTTATGCTCGCCGGCATGCATCTCGACGAACTGCACTGGTTCGTCGTACTGGCCGAGATGGAACACGTCACGGATGCGGCCACCGAACTGGGCATCCCGCAGTCGACCCTGTCACGCGCCCTCGCCCGACTGGAGGCCCAGGTCGGCGTCGCCCTGTTCGACAGGGTCAACCGTCGGCTGCGGTTGAATGCCTACGGTGCCATCCTGGCCGAACACGCCCGTCGCGCCACTGCCGAGATGCGCTCGGCGAATGAGCGAATAGCGGCGCTGCGCGATCCCGATACGGGGACGGTCCGATTGGCCTTCCTGCACTCGTTGGCCAGCTGGTTCGTCCCAGATCTGTTGCGGCGGTTTCGATTACAGGCGCCGCGGGTCCACTTCGATCTCTATCAGGGCGCCGCGCACGAGCTCACCAACCGGGTGTTGGATGGACACGTGGACCTAGCCATCACCTCGCCGCGGCCCACCGGTCCGGGATTCGTGTGGCACGGCCTGTACTCCGAACGACTGTGCGTCGCGGTACCGCGCGGACATCGGCTGGCCAACCGTTCCCGGTTGCGTCTCGCCGACGTGGCAGGCGAACCCTTCATCGTGCTCCGCGTCGGGTCCGGTCTGCGGCAGCTCACCGACGAGCTGTGCACGGCCGCCGGGATCCAGCCGCAGGTGGCGTTCGAGGCCACCGAGATTCCGACGATGGAGGGCCTGGTCGCGGCGGGTTTCGGGGTTGCGGTCGTGCCCGTGCCGCGTGCCGAGCGCGCTGAACCGATGGCCGCGTACCTACCGCTTTCCGACGCCGGTGCCAAACGGCAGGTCGGGTTGGCACTGGCCGCCGGACGTGAGATGGCGGCGGCGGCGGCACGGTTCGTCGAGTTCGTGAAGGATCACGGCGAGGTGGGCTGATCATGCAATTCGTGCATGAGACTACGTGACTTCATGCATTGGACACACCGGGTGAACCGCTCGACACTCGATTGGTGACCATCAATGCTCCGCAACTCAACGATGCCTGGGCCGGACACCAGCGGGGCTCGACGGCGTATCGGCGGCTGCTGGCGGCACTGTTCTGCGCGGGCGTGGCCACCTTCGCCCAGCTGTACTCGCCGCAGTCGGTACTGCCGCTGATCGCCGCCGACCTCAACACCGGGGCGGCGGACGCGGCGCTGATGGTCTCGGCCGCCACGGCCGGCCTCGCAGTGGGCGTGATCCCGTGGTCCTTGGTCGCGGACCGGATCGGCCGGGTACGAGCGATGTCGATGTCGGTCACCGCGGCGACCGTCCTCGGCCTCATCGTTCCGTTCGCTCCGGATTACGAGTTGCTGTTGGCCGGCCGGTTCATCGAGGGCCTGCTGGTCGGCGGTGTACCGGCGATTGCGATCGCCTACCTCTCCGAGGAGATCCACGCCGACCACGCGGCGCGCGCAGCGGGGATGTACGTCGCAGGCACCAGCGTCGGCGGACTGTTGGGACGGCTCGTCGCCGGTCCGATCGGTGAGGTCGTCGGTTGGCGGATCGGGGTGCTCAGCGTGGCGGCACTGTGCGGGGTCGGAGCGCTCGGCTTCGTCCGGCTCGCACCCCGGCCCCGCGGGTACGACCCGTCGCGCGAGCGCTCGCACCGTGCCGGCGGGATGTTCCACCGGCTGAGCGCCAACCTGCGGTCCCCGCGCCAGCTCACGCTCTTCGCCCTGGCCTTCCTCCTCACGGGTGGGTTCGTCGCCCTGTACAACTTCCTGGGCTTCCGTCTGATGGCCGCGCCGTTCCACCTTCCCCAGACCCTCGTGAGCCTGGTGTTCCTGGCCTACCTGGCGGGCACGTGGGCGTCGTCGCGGGCAGGAGCGGAGGCCACCCGGTTCGGCCGCAAGCGCGTGCTGCTGGTATCGATCGCCACCCTGATCGTCGGCGTGACGATCACCTTGAGCGACAACGTGTTCGTGGTCCTCGCGGGTCTGGTCATCGGCACGGCGGGCTTCTTCGGCGCCCACGCGATCGCGTCCGGTTGGACCGGGCGCGAAGCCACCGTCGGCAAGGCCCAGGCGGCGTCGCTGTACACCCTCTTCTTTTACGGCGGGTCGAGCGTCGTCGGGTGGTTCGGGGGCGTCGCGTTCGATGCCGCGGGCTGGACCGCGGTCGCCATGACCATCGTCGTCCTGGCCGGCGGCGCCGCCGTCATGGCCCTGGTGCTGCTGCGCCGCGACTGACGGCGGCTCGCCTCGAGCGTGGTCACCCCCTGCGCGGCGGTCCAGTCTTACGACAGGAACTTGCCGGACCGTTACTCGCGACCGCCGGAGTCGGGGTTGCCGACCACGGTCAGGGCAGGGTTGACGACGAAGTGGGCTCGGTTGCCGCCGTGCTTGCGCGCCTCGTTCATCGCCGTGGTCGCGATCGCCAGGACTTCGTCGACGACGTCGTCGGGCGGTAGGTGGATCAAGGGGCGCAGGGGCGTGCTGACCACCCCGACACTGGTCGTCAAACGCGACGGGGTGTTGGTCACCGCGGCACGGACCCGGTCGACGAGCGGAGACGCGTCGGGCGTGGTGAAGGTGTCGGCGATGACGAACTCGGCGTCGGAGACATGGGCGACGACGGCGTCGTGGCGCACGCTGTTGCGCAGCGCCGTACTCACCTCGACCCTGGCCAGATTGCCGCCTCGCTCACCGGACATGCTCGTCACTAGCGAGAAGCCGTCGATGTTGACGACGACCAGGACCAGGTACCGGTCATCTTCGCGATGCCGCGCGGCGAGCAGCGTGGCGGTCCGTTCGTAGAAGGCGTCGCGGTCCAGCAGCCCCGTGAGCGGCTCGAGCTGGCTGGTCGCCGCGTCGCCGCCGATGAGCCGGACGCCCACCCGGCACGCGAGCGCCGCGAAGACGTTGACCAGCGCAACGAGGAACTCGCTGCTGACCGCCAACGCGGTGTCCAGGGGTGCGAGCCGGACAGCGAGGACGGTCAACGTCGCCGCGGCGACCGTCCAGGTGAACAGCAGCAGCGGCAGGCGATGAAAGCACGCGACGTAGGCGGCGAGCACGGCGAAGCAGTTGGCGCCCAGCAGTCCGGCAACCGGATTGATCGGTAGAAAACAGGCGACGGCGATGCAGACCACGCCCACCACGACGCACGTCGCCGACTCGGTGCTGGTGGGCCAGCGACGCCGCAGCCACCACAGCGACATCAATAGACAGCACGTCGAGACCGCGACGGCGACGATCCCGCCGATCAGCCCGTGCGGACCGAGGGGGCTGACCAACACGATCAGCGGCATCACGCCGAGGCCGGCGATGATTCCCGCGATGACCCGGCACGTACTGGCCTGCACCCCGCGGCCCGCTAGGATTGCCATCAGCCAGTAGTAGTGGTCATGGCGCGCCCTCCACCGCTCCGCAGTCACGACCAATCCCCGGGGCGCGAGGAGCGTAGACACCACATCACCGAATACTTCGTCACCGAATACCTCCCCGCCCGAACCTATCAACGTACGCGCCTTCGCTGAGCCCCGGCCGTACCGGGGCGAGGCAGTTTCCGGGATGGCCGTGGCGACGGCTCACGCGCTGGTATGCCGGTGCGGTTCGGCGACCGGTTTGGACTCCGCCGAGCCGCGCTGGCGCAGGAAGATGGACAACCCGACGATGGCGGCCACGGCCACGAACTCGCTCTGCCAATTCTGCATCGATTCGAACCAGAACTGCGACGTGGTGAGGTACTGCCATACCGAGACTGTGGCCTGCCCATGCTCGACCCGTCCTTCGTTGAACGCCGTTCTGCCGCCGACCGCGTGCAGAGCCATCGAGGCGAAGAACAACACGAAGAAGGCGATCGCCAGCGAATTCTCGTACAGCATCAGGGCCAACCCACCCCGCCGGACCGGCCA
>JAVRPF010000475.1:0-7588 GCA_032162385.1 Mycobacterium sp. | reverse complement strand
CCCGAATGCAGCATCGAGGTCCGCGAGAACGACGACCTGCTGCTGGTGGCCGGGATGCGGGTAAGCCAACGTGCACGCCTCATCGATGCCGACGTGACGACCGTCCGGCAGCTGGCGGGGCACGACGGCGGCGTGCCTGAACTGTCGGCCCGCACCGTCACCGCGCTGACTGCGCAGGCGCGGCTGCAAACTGCGCCGCGCGTCGACGGCAAGCCGCCCTACGAGATCGTGGACCCGCAGCCGCTCATGGTGCTGCCCGACCACGACAAGGGCGACCTGTTCTTCGACTTCGAGGGCGACCCACTGTGGACGGTGGACGGTCGCGAGTGGGGGCTGGAATACCTGTGGGGCGTGCTGACCATGACCGGATTAGCCGGCTCGCCGGCTGCTACCGACGAGTTCCACCCGATCTGGGCGCACGACCGGCCCACTGAGCGCAACGCGCTGGTCGAGTTCCTGGCCATGGTGCGCAAGCGGCGCAAGCGCTATCCGAACATGCACATCTACCACTACGCGGCGTATGAGAAGAGCACGCTGCTGCGCTTGGCCGGGCGCTACGGCGTCGGCGAGGACCAGGTGGACGACCTGCTGCGCAGCGGAGTGCTGGTCGATCTCTTCCCGTTGGTGCGCAAGAGCATTCGGGTCGGTACCGAGAACTACAGCATCAAGTCGCTCGAGCCGCTCTACATGGGCGCCGAACTGCGCAGCGGTGAAGTGACCACCGCGACCGACTCCATCACCCAGTACGCCCGCTACTGCGAACTGCGCGACGAAGGAAATGCGGACGAGGCGGCGATCGTGCTCAAGGAGATCGAGGACTACAACCGCTACGACTGCCGGTCGACGCGCAAGCTGCGCGACTGGCTGGTCGCCAGAGCGATCGAGTCCGGCGTTCCGCCCCGTGGTCCGCAACCGGTGCGCGACTCAAGCTCATTGGCGGGCTCGCCCGCCGGGGCACCCGTCGCCGACGACCTCGAGCGCAAGCTGCTGCGGTTCGCCGGCAACGGTGTGGAGCAGCGCACGGCCGAGCAGACCGCCGTCGCGTTGATGGCCGCCGCACGTGGATTCCACAAGCGCGAGGACAAGCCGTTCTGGTGGGCCCACTTCGACCGCGTCAACAATCCCGTCGACGAGTGGGCCGACAACAGCGACGTCTTCATCGCCGAGCGGACCGAGATCGTCGCCGACTGGCACCAGCCGCCAAGGGCGCGCAAGCCGCAGCGGCACGTGCGCTTGATCGGCGACATCGCGAACGGCGAATTGAGCGGCGGCATGTACGCGTTGTACGAGCCGCCTGCACCCGTCGGCCTCGCCGACGATCCCGACCGGCGGGCGTTCGGCACCGTCGAGGTTCTCGGATGCGACAACGCCGAGGCTCCAACCGAAGTCGTCATCGTGGAGAAACAGCCCAAGGACGGCGACGTCTTCGATCAACGCCCCTTCGCCCTGACTCCGGGCCCGCCGATCAACACCAAACCACTGCAGGAGTCGATCGCCACGACCGCGGCCGTCGTCGCCGCGGGCCTGCCTGCGCTGCCCGTCGACGCGGTCACCGACATTCTCCTGCGTCACGCACCCCGCACGATCAGCGGTGGCCCGCTCCCCCGCGGCGGGTTGATCGCCGATGACATCACCGTCGCCCTGCTCGACCTCGACTCGTCCTACCTGGCGGTGCACGGGCCGCCCGGCACCGGCAAGACGTTCACCTCGGCCACGGTCATCGAACGACTCGTCAACGGGCATGGCTGGCGGGTCGGGGTGGTCGCACAGTCGCATGCGGTGGTCGAGAACCTGTTCTGCGACGTCATCGCAGCCGGCGTCGACGGAGCGCGAGTGGCCAAGAAACTCAACACCGTCAACAAGGGCTGGACCGATATAACCAACCCCGAGTTCGCCGGCTTCATCGCAACCCACGACGGCTGCGTCGTCGGCGGGACGGCGTGGGACTTCGCCAATGACAACAAGATTCCGCGCCAGAGCCTGGATCTGCTGGTCGTCGAGGAGGCCGGCCAGTACTGCCTGGCCAACACCATCGCCGTGGCGCCATCGGCGCGGAACCTGATGCTGCTCGGCGATCCGCAGCAGCTGCCGCAGGTGAGCCAGGGCACCCACCCGGAACCCGTGAACGAGTCCGCCCTTGGCTGGCTGGTCGAGGGGCACCCCGTGCTGCCGACTGACCGCGGCTACTTCCTCGACCTCTCGTACCGGATGCACCCCGCCGTGTGCGGTCCGGTGTCCCGGCTGTCCTACGACGGGCAACTGCACTCCCGCGAGGACGTCAGTGCCGCACGCCGCCTCGAGGGCGTGGCGCCGGGCGTGAGCGTGCTGTGCGTCGACCACGACGGCAACTCGACCGACAGCCCCGAGGAGGCCGACGCGATCGTCGGGACGATCGGCGGCCTGCTCGACACCCCGTGGACCGACGAGCACGGCACCCGGCCTCTGGGACAGGAGGACGTCCTGATCGTCACGCCGTACAACGCGCAGGTGGTGACGCTGAGGCGCAGGCTCGATGCCGCCGGTCTCACCGACGTCGAGGTCGGCACCGTCGACAAGTTCCAGGGCAGACAGGCGCCGGTCGTGTTCGTCTCGATGACGGCATCGTCGGCCGACGACGTGCCGCGCGGAATCTCCTTCCTGCTCAACCGCAACCGGCTCAACGTCGCGGTGAGCAGGGCCAAGTACGCGGCGGTGATCGTGCGCTCGAGGCTGCTGACCGAGTACCTGCCGTCGACCCCGCAGGGCCTGATCGACCTCGGTGCGTTCCTGGCGCTGACGACCTGTGATACACCCACGGTGTGACCGACCCGCCGTCCGCAGCACTGACCGACCGGCTCGCGGCGATCGTCGGTGCCGGTCACGTCAGCTCCGACCCCGACGTGCTCGACGGCCGCAGCGTCGACCACACCGGCCGGTACCGGGGCCACGCGGGCGCACTGGTGCGCCCCGGATCCGACGAGGACGTCGCCGCGGTGCTGCGGGTCTGCCGTGACGCCGGCGTCTACGTGACCGTGCAGGGCGGCCGGACGTCACTGGTGGCCGGCACGGTGCCCGAACACGACGACGTGCTGCTGTCCACCGAACGGCTCGCCGACATCGGCGAGGTCGACACCATCGAGCGGCGCGTGCGCGTCGGCGCCGGAGCCACGCTGGCGGCCGTACAACGCGCGGCGACCGCCGCGGGCCTGGTGTTCGGCGTCGACCTGGCCGCCAGGGACTCGGCGACCGTCGGCGGCATGGCATCGACCAACGCCGGCGGACTGCGTACCGTGCGCTACGGCAACATGGGCGAACAGGTGCTCGGACTGGACGTCGCACTGCCGGACGGTTCGCTGGTCCGCAGGCACAGCGACGTCCGTCGCGACAACACCGGCTACGACCTGCCGTCGCTGTTCATCGGCGCCGAGGGCACGCTCGGTGTGATCACCGGACTCGACCTGCGCCTGCATCCCTCCCCCACCCATCGCGTCACCGCCGTCGCCGGGTTCGCCGACCTGGGTGCGCTGATCGACGTCGGCCGTGAGTTCCGCGACGCCGACGGCATCGCCGCCCTCGAGCTGGTCGACGCGCAGGCCAGTGCGTTGACGGCCGAGCACCTGGGTATCGGCGCGCCGGTCGAGGGCGCCTGGCAGCTGCTGATCGAATTTGCAGGCGACACCGACCAGACCGAGCGGCTGGCCGACGCGCTCGAGCGCGCCGATTTGGTGGGCGAGCCCGCGGTCGGCGTCGACGTCAACGCCCAGCAGCGCCTCTGGCAGGTCCGCGAGGCCGCGGCGGAGGTGCTCGGGTGCTACGGGCCGCCGCTGAAGTTCGACGTCTCCCTGCCGCTGTCGAGGATCGAGGGCTTCGCGGCTGCGGCCACGGAGCTCGTCGCCGAACACGCACCGAACGCGATCCCGGTGTTGTTCGGTCATGTCGGCGAGGGAAACCTGCACCTCAACCTGGTGCGCTGCGCGCTCGACGGTGACCGCGAGAAGGCGCTGTACTCGGCGATGATGACGCTGATCGCGAACTCGTCGGGCAATGTCAGCTCCGAGCACGGCGTGGGCAGCCGCAAACGCGACTACCTGTCGATGTCACGCACGGACGCCGACATCGCCGCCATGCGCGCCGTGAAGTCGGCGTTCGATCCGGGCGGCTACCTCAACCCCGCGGTGCTGTTCGGCTGAGTTAGTCGCGGAACGGCATCGAGTGCCTGCCGTAGGTGCCTGCGTCGTCGTCACCGCCGCGGGCGTGCCTGCCGACGCGGTTGGCCGCCGGCGGCGGCACCTGGAAGTGCTGGTCATGGTCGACGTGAAAACCGTTGTGGGCGAATCCGATCGGCTCGGGGCCCGGCTGCGGTGCCAGGGGCGCATCGCCGAGCAGATCGTCGAGGATGCTCCGCCACGGTCCACCGGTGGGCCCGACGGCCTCCTGGGCGATCGGGTTGGCCTCGATGGGATCCGTGGCTACCTCGTCGTCCAGCAGGCTGTGCCAGGACTCGACTGGACCGCCGTGCCAGGTATCGGCGGGCGCGTGCAGCGGATGCTCGACGTGCGCGCGCAGTGGTTCGGTTTCGCTCTCGTCGGCGGCGACCACATCGGTGGCGGGAGGGCTCGCGATGGGGGCGGCCACCTCTTCGGGAACGGCCTCGCGACTCGGCGGCGGATGCGGTTCGTCCCAGTCGATCGTGTACTCGACGTACTCGTCGTCATCGGGGAAGTAATCGGGCTCGGTGCTGGGGGTCCCCCCGCTTGCGGGGGAGAGCGGAGCGACTCGGGAGTTGGGCTCGGCGTACGTGCGGCCGTACTCCCGTCCGCCCGCGGCGACGAACCGATCCGGGTGCGAGGGGGACCGAAGCGCTGTGGTGAACGCCTCGAGCTCGTCGGGGCCGTCGTCGACCTCGTCCGGCGCGGGGCGCGGGCGGTCGCCGAATCCGCGCAGGAACAACGCGGCGACGACGCCGAACAACGCGACGAACGCGGGTAGCAGCAGCGACTGCGACAGGGCGGCCGAGAACGGCTCGTGCAGGTACGGGGGCAGCTTGGTGACCGATCCCTCGGCCGCAGGCCGCTGACCCCCGCCGGGCATCTCGACACTGATCCGCGACGTCATGAAGGCGGCCATGCTGGCGCTGCCCAGCACGCTGCCGACCTGCCGGACGGCGTTGTAGACGCCCGAGCCCGCGCCTGCGAGAGGACCCGGCAGGTTGCGGGTCGCGGTCGCGGCCAGCGGCGACCAGATGAACGCCATGCCCACGCCCATCAGGATGAACGGCAGCACCAGCCGCCAGATCGGTGTCGTCGGCGTCATCTCGACCGACAGCCAGGTCAGCGCGATCGCCAGCGCCGAGAAGCCGAACCCGACGATCGGCCGCGGGTGCGTGCGGTCGACGAGCTTGCCGACGAATGGCGCCAGCACGCCGGTCGCGATGGCCATCGGGGCAGTCAACAGCGCGGCGCGGGTGGGCGACAGACCGCACACCGCCTGCGCGTAGAACATGACTGGCAGAATCATGGCCGTCACCGCGAATCCGATCACGGCGATGCCCACGTTGGAGAGGCTGAAGTCGTTGTCGCGGAAGATCTTCAGCGGGATGAGCGGCTCGGCGGGGTTGACCGCCTGCCAGTAGACGAAGCCCGCGACGCACGCCGCACCGGCGGCCATCATGGCCCAGATCCACAGCGCCCAGCCGTGCGACTGGCCCTCCTGCAGCGCGAACACGACGAGGAACATCCCGGCGCCGGACAGCACCACCCCGAGAACGTCGAAGGCATGCTTCTCGGTGGGCAGGGCCGGAACCAGGTAGTACGCCAGCCCCAGCCCGATGACGCCGATCGGCACGTTGACGATGAAGATCCACTGCCAGCCCAGCCCGTCGACCAGCATCCCACCGGCCAGCGGCCCGACGAGCGTCGCCACACCGGCGGTGGCGCCCCACACGCTCAGCGCGACGCCGCGGCGCTCGGGCGGGAAGATCCGGGTGATCGTCGACAGCGTCTGCGGGGTGAGCAGCGCCGCGCCCAGTCCCTGCATGACGCGGGCCGCGATGAGCTCCTCGATGCTGCCCGCCAGGCCGCACCACAGCGAGGCCAAGGTGAACACGGCCAACCCGACGAGGTAGAGGTTCTTCGGCCCGAAGCGGTCACCGAGCCTGCCGGCCAGCAGCAGCGGCACCGCATACGCCAGCAGGTACGCACTGGTCACCCAGATGACCGCGTCGTAGTCCGCGCCGAGGTGATCCATGATCGACGGATTGGCCACCGAGACGATGGTCGCGTCGAGCAGGATCATGAAGAAGCCGACCAGAAGCGCCCACAACGCGTGCCACGGGTTGTCCGTCGCAGCCTTCGGAAGGGCCAGTCTGCCGAGCGCCCGCGGACCCGAGGTCATCACCGCACCCGGGTCGGCGCACGACGCGGCACGACTCGCGCCGTGGCGACGCGGGCCGCGTGCGGAGGAACCAGCTGGGGAAGCACTGTCTGCATATCCACTCGGCCATGCGTAACGAAGCTGTCCAGCCGACGCTACGGACCCGCCCCTGTCCCGACAAGTCGGACTATCCAGCGCCGACGAGTCGGACGGTGACCGTCACACAGGGTCGGTGACCATCCCGGCCGCGATGGCATCGTCGTCGCCCCGATCGCGCACACCGGCCGCGAGCAGCGCCAACAGCGCGACCACCACGCCCGTCGTCATCACCACGGCAAGGGCCAACTCGTCGTTGCCGAGCACGCCCACCAGAGGCGCCACCGCAGCGCCCAGGCCGAACTGTGCGGCACCCAGCAACGCCGCCGAGGTGCCCGCCGCTTCCGGATGACGGGAGAGTGCCAAGGCCGGCGCGTTGGGGATGACCAGGCCCATTGCCGCCAGGATCGCCCAGACCGGCACTACGAACGCGGGAAGTCCGCCGACGCCCGCCGCTGCGAGCCCGACGAATGCAGCCCCGAACAGTGCCGAGGCCGCCAGCGCCCACACCACGATCGTCGCCGGGGTGAACCGCCGCAGCAGGACGACGTTGAGCTGCGTCGCGCCGATCAGCGCCACCGCGCCCGCGCCGAAGACCAGTGCGAACTCCTGCTGGTCCAGGCCGTAGCGGCCCTGCAGCACGAACGACGCCCCGGCGATGTAGGCGAACAGACCGGACATGCCCAGTGCGGCGACCAGCACCAGCACGACGAACCGCATGTCGTGGAGCAGTTCGCCGTACGTGGCGAGGATCCCTCTCACCTTCAGGGGCCTGCGGTGCGACTGCGGCAGCGTCTCCGGCAGGGCCAGCACGGCGAGCAGCAGCAGCAGGCCTGCCAGCACCACCAGCACGGCGAACACCCAGTGCCAGGACGCCTTCAACAGGACGGCCGCGCCCAGCGACGGGGCCACCACCGGTGCCACGCCAAGGACGAGCATCAATCGGGACATCACCGTGGCGGCCGCCGACTCGGTGAACAGGTCACCGACGATCGCGATGGCCACCACCATCGCGGCGGCCGCACCCACGCCCTGCAGACTCCGGGCTGCGCCAAGCACGGTGATGTTGGGCGAAAGAATGCACAGCACTGAGGCGAGCATGTGCAGCACGATGCCTGCCATCAGCGGACGGCGGCGACCC
>JAVRPF010000474.1:0-3185 GCA_032162385.1 Mycobacterium sp. | reverse complement strand
GGTCGCGTTGAACTTCCTCGGTGGCTACCGCAACACGATGACGCTGATCCTCACCGGCCTCGACATCGAGGCCAAGGCAGCCTGGGCGGAGGAGGTCCTCTTCGGCCTGCTCGGCGGGCGGGAGTCGTTCGCCGAGACCGACGCCCGGTTGGTGCGCTTCGATCGACCGGACGCACCCACCAACGAGCAGGCCACCGCCCATCTGCGGATCACGGTCAAGGACCCAGACCCCGGCAAGGTCGGCCGCCGCTTCTCCGATGCGACCATGGCGCTCGCCCTGGGTGGGTATGCCGGTTTCCACACGAGCAGCCCGCCGACGTCGGAGAGCGCCTACGGCGTGTACTGGCCCGCGCTCGTGCCGGCCGACGTGGTCGAGCAGGTCGTGCACCTGCCCGACGGCACCGTGCGGCCGGTGCCGCACACGCCGAGCGGGCAGGCCCTGCCGATCGCTGCGCCGGCGCTCGAGTCCCCGGCCGCCGCAGGTGACGTGCGGCTCGCGCCGCTGGGCGCGGTCGCAGGCGCCCGCTCGGGGGACAAGGGCGGCAACGCCAACATCGGCCTCTGGGTACGCCCGGAGCTGGGGGACGCCGGCTACGCGTGGCTGGTTGCCGAGGTGACCCCCGACCGGATCCGGCAGCTGCTGCCCGAGGCCGCGGCGCTCGACGTGCGGGTGCACCCGCTACCGAATCTCCGCGCCGTCAACGTGGTGATCGTCGGCCTGCTCGGCGAGGGCGTCGCGTCGACCACACGGCCCGATCCGCAAGCGAAGGGGCTCGGGGAGTACCTGCGCTCACGGCTGGTCCCGGTCCCCGTCGCGCTGCTCGCGACCGGCCCGGTGAGCTGATGTCGGAGTCGCAGAGCGTCCGGATCCGCGATCCCGACCGTCGCGACCGCATCCTGCGGGCCGCGGCGGGGCTCCTGGCCGAGCGGGGCTTCCACGCGGTGAGCATGGCCGACATCGGCGGCGCGGCCGGCATCGTCGGCTCCGGCGTCTACCGCCACTTCGAGAGCAAGTCCGCCGTCCTCGTGGCACTGCTCGACGAGGTGATGGAACGGCTGTTGACCTCAGCGGCCGACGCGGTGGGGTCGGGCCGCCCCGACTCGGAGGTGCTCGCGGACATGGTCCGCGGGCAGGTCTCTTTCGCGGTGGACGACGCTCTGCTGCTCCGGCTCTACCAGCAGGAGGTGCACACGCTGCCGGAGGCCGATCGGCGCCGGCTGCGTCGCCTCCAGCGGCACTACGTCGAGGAGTGGGTGCACACGCTGCGTGAGCTGCGGCCGGAGCTGCCCGATGCCCCCGCCCGCGCCCGCGTGCATGCCGCGATCGGGGCCATCCAGTCGGCGGTGACCTGGAACGCCGGGCTACCGCGCGAGGAGCTCCGCGCGCTGCTCACCGACTGTGCCGGCCGCTGCCTGTCGGCTTGACCGTGCACCTGACCACATCAAGTCGAGGAGAGACATCCATGGACCTGGCCGAGAACCTCATCCAGCGCGTCAACGTCGGCGACAGCCTGACCCGCACCGCCGCCGCCCGGCCCGGGCAGACTGCCGTCGTCGACGGCGCTCGGCGCTGGACGTACGCCGAGCTCAACGCATGGGTCAATCGCCTCGCGCACGGGCTGGCCGGCCGCGGCTACGCCCGGGGTGATGCGCTCGGCCTCGCCTCGGGCAACAGTGCCGAGTTCCTCGCCGTGTACTACGCCTGCGCCAAGCTGGGCGTGGTGTGCGTGCCGATCAACCTCGGCTGGCGGCCGGACGAGGTCGCCTACGTGCTGGACCATTCCCGGGCTCGCGGTCTCGTGGTCGAGTCACAGCTCGTCGCCGGGATGACGGAGGCCGTGGCCAAGGTGCCGGAGGTCGTGGACGTGATCGTCGCCCCCGGCTCCGGCAGTGATTACGAGCGCGAACCGGCCGAGCGCAGGTGGACGACCATCGAGGACCTCGCCGCTGCCGACGACGGCGAGCCCGAGGTGCTGGTCGAGGATCGCGACCCGCTCAGCTACCTGTACACGTCCGGGACGACATCCTTTCCCAAAGGAGTGGTCGGCAGCCACGTGACCATCTACCTGGCCTCGATGTCGGGTGCCCTCGAATCCGGGTGGACAGCTCAGGACCGTTTCGCGGCGATGATGCCGATGTTCCACACCGCGCAGCTCAATGCCTTCTGCACACCGGCGGTCATGGTCGGAGCCACCATCCACGTCCTGCGCGGGTTCGACCCGGAGCTCTTCCTGGGCACCGTCGAGCGGGAAGGGATCACGCAGGTGTTCGGACTGCCCATGATGTTCCGGGCCGCTCTGGATCACCCCACCTTCGCCGACCGGGACCTGAGCAGCCTGCGGCGGGCGGTCTACGCGATGGCCCCGATGCCCGACGAGCTGATCCGCCGCTGCCTGGCGGGCTTCGGCTGCGATTTCGCGTTGCTGTTCGGGCAGACCGAGATGAGCCCCGTGACCACGTTGTTCCGTCCCGAACACCAGCTCTCGCACATCGGGGCGGTGGGCACGCCGATCACGGGCGTGCAGGTGGGCATCATGGCCCCGGACGGCCGCCTGCTCCCCGCAGGCGAGCAAGGAGAGATCGTCTACCGCGGGCCGAGCACGATGAGTGGCTACCTGCGCAATCCCGAGGCGACCGAGACGGCGTTCGAGCACGGCTGGTTCCACTCCGGCGACGTCGGCCGCTTCGGCGACGACGGCGTGCTCTGGTTCGCCGACCGGTACAAGGACGTGATCAAGACCGGGGGGGAGAACGTCGCGTCCATCGAGGTCGAGAAGGCGGTCTACGCCGCCGATCCGCGGGTCGCCGAGGTCGTCGTCGTCGGACTGCCGCACCCTCGGTGGAGCGAGGCGGTCACGGCGGTCGTCGTCCCGAAGCCCGGTGAGCGGATCGATGAGGCCGCGCTCATCGCTGCGCTGCGCCAGAGGCTCGACGGCTACAAGGTGCCGAAGGCGGTGCTCGTCGTCGACGAGCTGCCCAAGACATCGACCGGCAAGATCCAGAAAAACGTCGTCCGCGACCGCCACACGGCCCATTTCGGGGCCTGACGGCGGCGTTCGGGTGACGGTCGGCCGGTACCCCCCGGGAAACCGGCAGGCGCCGTCGGCCGCCGACTTCCTGCCGCGTCGGGGTTGTCGGCCGACCAGCGCGAGAGTTGCCGCAGGACAGGCGCAATGATGCTTCGG
>JAVRPF010000473.1:0-3204 GCA_032162385.1 Mycobacterium sp. | reverse complement strand
GATCGGCTTCATGCGCCACGACTACGTCAACTTCGGTTTCGACGACGCCGACCTGATCATCGCGGTCGGATATGAACTCCAGGAGTTCGACCCCGTCCGCATCAATCCCAACGCCGACAAGCGGATCATCCACGTCCATCGGTTCCCCGCCGAAGTCGACATGCACTACCCGGTCGACGTGGGCATCATCGGTGACATCAGCGAGTCCCTCGACGCGGTGCGCGAATCGATGGCAGGGCACCGGTTCGACACCGAAGTCGCGGCCCCTGGCGCAGGCCTGCTGGCCGAGGAATTCGCTCGTGGACAACAGGACTCGAGCTTCCCCCTCGCGCCGCAGCGGATCGTCGCCGACACCAGGGCGGCACTGGACCGCAGCGATGTGGTGCTGGTCGACACGGGTGCGGCGAAGATGTGGATGGCCCGCCTGTACCCGACCTACGAGCGCAATACCTGCCTGATCTCCAACGGCTTGTCCACCATGGCATTCGCCCTGCCAGGGGCGTTGGGGGTGAAGCTGGCGCTGCCCGCGTCGAGGGTGCTCGCGGTGATGGGAGACGGCGCCTTCCTGATGAACAGCCAGGAGATCGAGACCGCGGTCCGCGAGCGGATTCCCCTGGTAGTGCTGATCTGGGAGGACGGCGGGTACGGCCTGATCGAATGGAAGATGGATCTCGAACTCGGTGAGCACTACTACGTCGGGTTCACCAATCCCGACGTGGTGCTCTACGCCGAGAGCTTCGGCGCCAAGGGCTACCGGATCTCCGACGCCGACGAACTCCTGCCCACCCTGCGCGCCGCCCTGGCCGACGACGGCGTGTCCATCATCGCGTGCCCCGTCGACTACTCGGAGAATCTGCGCCTGACCGAACGGCTCGGGCAGCTCGACGACACGCTCTAAACCTCGCTGGCGCGGTAGGCCGCGACGATCGGTTCAAGTCCGTCGGGCGTGGCGCCGTGCATGATCACCGCGTCGGCGCCGTAGTCGAATTCCTTGCGGACGCGGTCCACGCACTCCTTCGCCGATCCGGTCGCCGACGGTTCGAGCCACCGTCGGGGATCAGGGTGGCGATGTGCTCGATCTGCTCGGCGGTGGCCTCGTGGTCGATGCCGCCGGGGATGGACGTCACCACCGCGTCCTCCCGGAAGCGTTGCAGCACGGCGGGATCCCAGCCGTTGGTGCTGACCAGCAGGTCACCGTAGCCCTGCAGGTAGGTGGCAAGGCGGGCGACCGTCTTCTTCAGCCGCAACTCCTCGGGCAGGTGATCGCCGACGGTGGCAAAGCACGACCACACCTTGACAGTGGCTGGGTCGCGACCGGCCTTCTCGGCAGCGTCCTTGACCGTCTTCACGCTGCGCTGCAGGGTCTCCGGGGTGAAGTAGGTGTGCAGGATGACGTCGTCGAACTCGCGACCACCCAGCGCCAGTGTCTGCGGCCCGAAGGCCACGATGCCCAACCGGATGTCCTCGTCGAAGTCGGGGTCGAGGAACAACACCTGGTACTTGCCGATCGGCCCGTCGTGGTTGAAGACCACCTCGCCGTGCCAGAGCTTCCGCATCACCTGCGCGAAGTCCTCCATCTGCGCCGTGGTCACCGACGGCACACCGAACGCCGCGTACATCGCCGCCACGCCGCGCCCGATCCCCAGGGTGAACCGGCCGCCGGAGAGCCGGTGCATGGTGGTGGCCCACGACCCGGTGATCAGTGGGTGGCGGGTGTTGTGATTGGTTGCCGCGGTGGCGATCTGCATGCGCTTGGTGACGGCACAGGCGGCACCGACCAGAGACGAGGCTTCCTTGACGTTCCACCGCTCGGAGATGAAGGCGGTGCCGAAGCCGAGCTCCTCCCCGCGGCGCGCCTCGTCCATCAGCGAGGCCGGGCCCTCGCCCCCCGCCCCGGCCAGCAGGTAGTAGCCCAGCTCGTCCAGCACCCGATCGTTCATTCCCGTGTGGCTTCGCTCCTGCCCGCCCAAACTCATTCCAGGCTCCTAGTTCGTATCCACGGTTCCAGACTTCGGCGATCCGGCCGGCGCCGACACATGCGTCAACCACCAGCGTCTTCGGTTCAGACATCGACGATTCAACCTACACGGAACGTTACGGATCGATATGATACTGTAACTCTTACAGTAGTGGATCCAATCGATGGAGGAGCATGCATGGCACTGCGGAATTGGGCGACGCAGTTCTACGACATTTCACCCACCAGCCCACCCATCGACATCCCCGCCGACGCCGTCATGCCCTTGTGAAGCCCGACCTCGCAGACCTGGTGGCACCCGCGCATACCGCAGTGGTCACGCAGGAGTGCTAGGGCGCGGTGATGGGTCCCGACGCCGGTCTGGCGGTGCTGGCCGCCGAGGCCCGTCGCGAGGCCCTGCCGAACATCGTCCGGCTGCTGCCGTCGGCCCGCGCGGCGGGCGTGCGGGTCGTGCACTGCCTGGTGCAGCGCCGCCCCGACGGGCTCGGTTCCAACCACAACGCGCGATTGTTCGCGGGCGCGGCCAAGGGCTCGGACAAGGGACTAGACGTCACGCACCGACCTCGACCCGATCCTGCGCAACCTCGGCGTCTCGACGATCGTTGCGGTCGGGGTCTCGCTGAACGTCGCGATCCCCAACCTCGTCATGGACGCGGTGAACAAGGGCTATCGGGTGGTGCTGCCGCGCGACGCGGTGGCCGGCGTCCCCGCCGAGTACGGTACGGCGGTGATCGAGAACAGCCTGTCGCTACTGGCCACCGTGACCAGCACCGACGACCTGCTCGCGGCGTGGCAGGTCCCGTGACGGAGACCCGCGGCTTCCCGTAGCCGAAACCGGTTGACGCACCGCCGGAATTGGAGCGGTTCACTGCGGCGGTGCGTCGCCTGCAGGATCTGGCCGTGTCGACCAACCCCGACGGTGACACCTGGTCGGCCGTCACCGAGGCGATCGAAAACGCCTGCGCTGCGCTCGAGCCACATCAGGTGCCCGACGGTCAGGCCCCCGCCGGACGCGCCATCAAACTGCCCGGTCTGGGTCACCCCCTGATCCCGCCGTGGACGATCACCTCGTTCGGCGAGGACGGGGTGACCATGGAGGGGCACTTCACCCGCTATCACGTGGGCGGCAACATGGCGGTGCACGGCGGGGTGATCCCGCTGTTCTACGACTGGCACTTCGGCATGTTCGTGTCGGCCGCCGGACGCCCGATCAGTCGCACCGCCTA
>JAVRPF010000472.1:0-13021 GCA_032162385.1 Mycobacterium sp. | reverse complement strand
TTGGTACGTCATCGTGGCGCTGCTTTGCTCCGCCTCCGGTCCACGTGCTGTCTATCTGCGCGGGAAGCACCGGATCGACCGTGTGGCCGGCGGCGTGGTCACCGCATTGGGCGGACGGTTGATCATCGAAGCGCTGCGCGCAGCGCCGGTTGCGGCGGTCAGGTGAAGCGGAACCAGCGCAGCGCGCATAGGGCGGCGACCGCACCCCACCCCGCGAGCACCGCCACCCCGAACCAGTCCACGGACGGCGTCATCGCCTGAGTCAATGCCTCGGTCAGGGCGCCGGACGGAGTCAGTCTGGCCACCCATTGCACACCGTGCGAGACCATGCCGCCGCCGAGCGTCAGTGCGCCAAGGCCTGCGAAGACGAACCACAGCAGGTTGGCCGCCGCCAGTACGATCTCGGCGCGCAGGGTGCCGCCCAACAGGAGTCCCAGCGCGGCGAACCCGGCAGTGCCGAGCGCGATGATCACCGCGCCCAACGCCAGCCCGGCGATCGCCGGACGCCAGCCCAGCGCAAAGCCGATGGCGCCCAACAGAATCGACTGCAGGAACACCACGGTGACGACGGCTAGCGACTTGCCCGCGATGATCCCCCACACCGGAAGCGCAGTCGCGCCCAGTCGCTTCAGGGCACCGTAACGCCGGTCGAAGGCCACCGCGATGGCCTGGCCGGTGAAGGCCGTCGAGATGACGGCGAGCGCCATGATCGCGGGGACGAAGCTCGCCGCCCGGTTGTCCCCGAACGAGCCAAGGGGCAGCAGCGTCAGGCCGACCAGCAGCGTGATCGGGATGAACATCGTCAGCAGCAGCTGTTCACCGTTGCGCAGCAACAGCTTCAGTTCGAGGCCGAACTGCGCGGCCAGCATCCTGGGGACCGTTGCCGGTCGCGGATCGGGGGTGAACGTGCCTGGTGCGAAGCGATTGGTCGTCATCATCCTCGGTTCTACGCGCAAGCGCTCATCACGGCCGCAGCTCCCGCCCGGTCAGCTCGAGGAAGACGTCCTCGAGGCTGCGCTGCTCGACGCGCATGTCGGTGGCCAGGACGTTCAGTCGCGCGCACCACGCGGTGACGGTGGCCAGCACCTGCGGGTCGACGTGGCCGTCGACGAGGTACTCGCCCGGCATCGTCTCGGTCGCCCGGTAGCTCTCGGGCAGGGCCGAAACCAGTAGCGAGAGATCGAGTTTCGGTGGGGCCGAGAAACGCAGCTGGTTCTCCGCGCCGCGTCCCATGAGCTCGGCGGGAGTTCCGGCGGCCACCGCGACGCCGTGGTCGATGATCACCAACCGGTCCGCGAGCTGCTCGGCCTCGGTCAGTTGGTGGGTGGTGAGGACCACCGTGACGCCGTCGCGGCGGAGTCCGTCGATCAACTCCCACACCACGATTCGGGCGTGCGCATCCATGCCCGCGGTCGGTTCGTCGAGGAACACCAGCTCCGGTCTGCCCACCACCGCGCACGCCAGCGCGAGGCGCTGCTGCTGGCCGCCGGACAGGCGGCGGTAGGTGGTGCGGGCGGACTCGGTCAGGCCCAGGGTGTCCATCAGCCACGCGGGGTCGAGCGGGTTGGCCGAGTACGCGGCGACCAGGTCGAGCATCTCCCTGGCCCGCGCCGCCGGATAGCCACCGCCACCCTGCAGCATCACGCCGATGCGTTCACGCAACTGGGCGTTGTCGGCGATGGGATCCAGGCCGAGGATTTCGATCGTGCCTGCGTCGGGCCGGATGAACCCCTCGCACATCTCGACGGTGGTGGTCTTGCCCGCGCCGTTCGGCCCGAGCAGCGCCAGCACCTCGGCGCGCTGCACGTCGAGGTCGAGTCCGTCGACCGCCGTCGTCGACCCGTACCGCTTGCTGACCCCGCACAACAGCACCGGGGCATCGGAACGGGAGGTCACGGGTACTCAGCGTAAGCGTCCGGTTTGGTAGCCGGTGCCGACGGTGGTCCGGACCCGGCCTCGCCCGGCGGTCCCTGCGGTGGCCCCGTGCCGTTGATGTCCGGCAGTGGGCGCCAGGGCAGCCGGCGGTAGGTGATCGCGATGAGGATGGCCACGATGATGAGGCTTGCCAGCGTCGCGTCGAGGATCTGGAACAACGCGAACCGGTCGCCGTTTGCCGTCGGACCGAATATGCCCACCACCAGGGTGATCGCGATGGTGGTGCCGCGGAAGCCCGGTCGGGTCGCCCAGGTGGCCAACGGGATGATCGCCCACAGCAGGTACCAGGGCTGGACCACCGGAAACAGCAGCACGGTGGCACCGAGTGCGACGCCGAGGCCGCCGACCGGGTGCAGTCGGCCGCGCGACACGGCCAGCAGCAGGTAGGAGACCAGAACTGCGATGATGATCACACCGATGGCGCGGGTCAGGCCGAGGATGGCGGTGGTGTGGTCACCGAGTCCGAGCAGAATGCCCACCTGCCCGGTGGCGAGGGCAAGCAGCGTCGGCGGCGACATCCACGACCGGACCACGTTCGCCGTGCCCAGCGTGAACATCCAGCCGAAGCCAAGGCCACTGGCCCAGCCGACCAGCGCGATCACCGCGACCGACACCGCGGCCAGCGAGCCGCCCGCAATGAGAAAGGCCTTGAAGGTGCCGCCCCACCGGCACGCCAGCGCCATCGCCACGAACCCAACGGCCAACAGGGACGGCAGTTTCACCTGCGACGACAGCGCGATCAGCACGGTGCCCGCGATCAGCATCGCCATCGGCTTCCATCGGACCCATTCGTCGCGATCGCGCGGCCAGTGCACCGATCGGGGCAGCAGCGGCCGGGCGGCGTGCACCCCCCGCAAGGCGAACTCGGTCCCGGCCAGCATCAGGCCCAGCATCAGCGCCTCGTTGTGGATGCCCGCGACGAGGTGCATGAACAGCAGTGGGTTGCACGGCCCTAGCCACAGCGCGCTGACCTCGGCCACCCCGCACCGCCGCGCCAGACGCGGCGTGGCCCAGACGATCAGACCCACCCCGAGCAGCACGATCAGCCGGTGAAACAGCACGGCCGCCACGATGTTGTCGCCGGTGAGGGCGGAGATGCCCCGGCCGATCCAGAGGAACAGCGGGCCGTACGGAGCCGGCGTGTCGCGCCACAGGCTGGGCACCGACAGCGTGAACACGTGGTCGAGACCGAGGCCGGGGGCGGGGCCGACGCGGTAGGGGTCGAGCCCGAGACGGGCGATCTGGCTCTGCGCCAGGTAGGAGTAGACGTCCTTGCTGTACATCGGCGGCGCGATCAGCAGCGGGAGCGCCCACAGCAGCAGGGTGCGGTCCATCTGGCTGCGCGACATGCGACGGCTGCCCAGTGCGAAGCGGCCCAGCATCAGCCACGCCAGCGCCATCATCACCGCACCGGTCGTGGTCATGGTCAGCGAGACGGTCTGGATGCGGGACGGCAGGTTCAGCAGCCGCACCCCGAACGTGGGATCCTGGACGACGGGGCGAGCGCCCGCACCGAGCGCTCCGATCGCCATCAACACCGTGCCCGTCGCGCCGAAAACACGGGTGCGGCGCAGCGCGGCCACCTCGCTGGCGACCAGCGGCGATCCGACGGTCGACTCGTCGGCGTGCCAGCGGGCGACGGCCGAGCTGAGGGACCGTAGGCGGGCGGCCATCACAGCAGCGTAAGCCGTCGGTGTTGTAAGGGTCGCCTTGCTAGCATGGCTTCCCGAATTCCGTCACAATGGTGTTGTGAAATTAAGTTCGGAGACTGCGAGCGCGACTTTGGCCGCGACCTCCGACGGCCACACCCGGCGCGCAATCGTTCAACTGCTGCTGGAGGGTCCGGTCACCGCCGGTCAGATCGGTGAACGGCTGGGCATTTCCGCGGCAGGCGTGCGACGTCACCTCGATGCGCTCATCGAAATCGGTGACGCCGAGTCCAATGCCGCGGCCAGCTGGCAGCACAACGGCCGGGGCAGGCCCGCCAAGCGTTACCGGCTCACGGCCGCGGGGCGCGGCAAGCTGGAACACACCTACGACGACCTAGCGGTCGCGGCCATGCGGCAACTGCGTGAGATCGGTGGCGACGAAGCCATCCATACGTTCGCGCGCCGGCGCATCGACACGATCCTGGCCGGGGTGCCCGACGCCTCCGACGGCGACGTCAAGGGTGCCGCGGACCGGGTCGCCTCCGCGCTCACCGTGGCAGGCTATGCGACCACCACCACCCCGGTCATCGGACCGTTGGGCGGCGTGCAGATCTGTCAGCACCACTGTCCGGTATCGCACGTGGCAGAGGAGTTCCCGGAGTTGTGCGAGACCGAACGCGAAGCCTTCGCCGAGATCCTGGGCACCCACGTCCAGCGGCTGGCCACCATCGTCAACGGCGACTGCGCGTGCACGACGCACGTGCCCCTCGGTCCCGAGAAGCAACCAACCATTCGACGCACATCCCGCGTCGAAACCGCCACCACCCAGCAAGGAGCGTCGACATGACGACCACACCGGATCAGCTCACCCAGGAGGAGGCCATCGCCTCTCTGGGCAACTACGGCTACGGCTGGTCTGACTCGGACGTCGCGGGCGCCAGCGCACAGCGCGGTCTGAGCGAGGCCGTGGTGCGCGACATCTCCTCGAAGAAGAGCGAGCCCGAGTGGATGCTCGACACCCGGCTCAAGGCGCTGCGCACCTTCGGCAAGAAGCCGATGCCGAACTGGGGTTCCAACCTCGAAGGCATTCACTTCGACAACATCAAGTACTTCGTGCGATCCAGCGAGAAGCAGGCCGCCACGTGGGACGACCTGCCCGCCGACATCAAGAACACCTACGACCGGCTCGGCATCCCCGAGGCCGAGAAGCAGCGGCTGGTGTCGGGCGTAGCGGCTCAGTACGAATCCGAGGTGGTTTACCACTCGATCCGTGAGGATCTGGAGGCTCTCGGAGTCATCTTCCTGGACACCGACACCGCGCTGCGTGAGCACCCCGAGATGTTCAAGCAGTACTTCGGCACCGTGATCCCGGCCGGGGACAACAAGTTCTCCGCGCTGAACACCGCGGTGTGGTCGGGCGGTTCGTTCATCTACGTGCCGAAGGGCGTGCACGTCGACATCCCGCTGCAGGCCTACTTCCGCATCAATACCGAGAACATGGGCCAGTTCGAGCGGACGCTGATCATCGTCGACGAGGGCGCCTACGTGCACTACGTCGAGGGCTGTACCGCGCCAATCTACAAGAGCGACTCGCTGCACTCGGCGGTCGTCGAGATCATCGTGAAGCCCGGTGGCCGTTGCCGCTACACGACGATCCAGAACTGGTCGAACAACGTCTACAACCTGGTGACCAAGCGTGCCCGGGCCGAGGCAGGCGCCACCATGGAGTGGATCGACGGCAATATCGGCTCGAAGGTCACGATGAAGTACCCGGCGGTGTGGATGACGGGCGAGCACGCCAAGGGTGAGGTGCTCTCGGTGGCGTTCGCCGGCGAGGGCCAGCACCAGGACACCGGCGCCAAGATGCTGCACCTGGCGCCGAACACGTCGAGCAACATCGTGTCGAAGTCGGTGGCCCGCGGCGGTGGCCGCACGTCCTACCGCGGCCTGGTTCAGGTCAACAAGGGTGCGCACGGGTCGCGCTCCAGCGTGAAATGCGATGCGCTGCTTGTCGACACGATCAGCCGAAGCGACACCTACCCGTACGTCGACATCCGCGAGGACGACGTCACGATGGGCCACGAGGCCACCGTGTCCAAGGTCAGCGCGGATCAGCTGTTCTACCTGATGAGCCGCGGCTTGACCGAGGACGAGGCGATGGCGATGGTGGTGCGCGGCTTCGTCGAGCCCATCGCCAAGGAACTGCCGATGGAGTACGCGCTGGAGCTCAACCGGCTGATCGAGCTGCAAATGGAAGGGGCTGTCGGCTAGTGAGCAGTTCGAATCTGACCGAAGCAGCCGAAGGGATCGTCAAGAACAAGGGTGAGCAGTTCACCTCGTTCGACGTCGACGCCTTCGAGGTACCCGGTGGTCGTGACGAGCTCTGGCGGTTCACCCCGCTGAAGCGACTGCGCGGTCTGCACGACGGCACGGCCCTCGCGACTGGTCGTGCCACGATCACGGTGAGCGAACAGCCCGGTGTGCGGTCCGAGACCGTCCGGCGTGGCGACGAGCGCCTCGGCCAGGGCGGTGTGCCCGCCGATCGTGTTGCAGCCCAGGCTTTCTCGTCGTTCAACGATGCCACCGTCGTCACCGTCGAACGTGACACCCAGACCTCTGGCCCGGTAGAGATCGTCGTCACCGGTCCCGGCGAGGGCGCGGTGGCCTACGGTCACCTGCAGATCCGGGTCGACGAACTCGCCGAAGCGGTCGTCGTCATCGATCACCGGGGCAGCGGAACCTACGCCGACAACGCCGAATTCGTCGTCGGCGATGCCGCCCGGCTGACCGTGGTGTGGATCGCCGACTGGGCCGATGACACGGTCCAGGTCAGCGCACACCATGCGCGGCTCGGAAAGGACGCGGTGCTGCGGCACGTTGCGGTCACCCTCGGCGGCGACGTGGTGCGGACGGCGGCGACCGTGCGGTTCGACGCCCCCGGCGGAGACGCCGAACTGCTGGGCCTGTACTTCGCCGACGACGGCCAGCACTTCGAATCGCGGTTGCTGGTCGACCACGCACAGCCGAACTGCAAGTCGAACGTGCTCTACAAGGGTGCGCTGCAAGGGGACCCGGACTCCAAGCGGCCCGACGCCCACACCGTCTGGGTCGGCGACGTGCTGATCCGTGCCGAAGCCACTGGCACCGACACCTTCGAGGTCAACCGCAACCTGGTCCTCACCGACGGCGCCCGCGCCGACTCGGTGCCCAACTTGGAAATTGAAACCGGCGAGATCGCAGGCGCCGGGCACGCCAGCGCCACCGGACGCTTCGACGATGAGCAGTTGTTCTACCTGCGTGCCCGGGGCATTCCGGAGGAGCAGGCCCGCCGACTGGTGGTGCGCGGCTTCTTCGGCGAACTCATCTCCAAGATCGCGGTGCCCGCTGTGCGCGAGCGCCTGACCGACGCCATCGAACACGAACTGGCCATCACCGAATCGAGAACAGTTACCTCATGACAACCCTGGAAATCAAGGACCTGCACGTCAGCGTCGAGAACCCGAACGCCGCCGAAGGCGATCCCGAGATCGAGATCCTCAAGGGTGTGGATCTCACCGTGAAATCGGGGGAGACGCATGCGCTGATGGGGCCCAACGGGTCTGGTAAGTCGACCTTGTCGTACGCCATCGCCGGCCATCCGAAATACCACGTCACGTCGGGGTCGATCACCCTCGACGGCGAGGACGTGCTGGCGATGAGCATCGATGAGCGGGCACGCGCCGGGCTGTTCCTGGCCATGCAGTACCCGATCGAGGTGCCGGGTGTCTCGATGTCGAACTTCCTGCGCACCGCCGCCACCGCGGTGCGCGGCGAGGCGCCGAAGCTGCGGCACTGGATCAAGGAGGTCAAGACCGCGATGAGCGATCTCGACATCGATCCGACGTTCGGCGAACGCAGTGTCAACGAAGGCTTTTCGGGCGGCGAGAAGAAGCGCCACGAGATCCTCCAACTCGGTTTGCTCAAGCCCAAGATCGCGATCCTCGACGAGACCGACTCGGGCCTCGACGTCGACGCGCTGCGCGTCGTGAGCGAGGGCGTCAACCGGTACGCGGCCACCGAGAACGGCGGCGTCCTGCTGATCACTCACTACACCCGCATCCTGCGCTACATCCAGCCGCAGTTCGTGCACGTCTTCGTGAGCGGCCGGATCATCGAGTCCGGCGGCCCCGAACTGGCCGACGAACTCGAAGAGAACGGCTACGAGCGCTTCACGGCGGCTGCGGCAGCCGGGGCATGAGGAGCTTGAATCCATGACGGTCTCGATCAGCCGATCGCAGGCGTTCGACCTGGCAGCCATCCGGGCCGACTTCCCGATCCTGAGCCGAGTGATGCGCGGCGGGAACCAGTTGGCCTACCTGGATTCCGGCGCCACGTCACAAAGGCCGCTGGCCGTGCTCGATGCCGAACGTGAGTTCCTGACCACCTCGAACGGGGCGGTGCACCGCGGCGCCCACCAGCTGATGGAGGAGTCCACCGACGCCTACGAGCAGGGTCGTGCGGACATCGCCGCCTTCGTCGGCGCCGACACCGACGAGCTGGTATTCACCAAGAACGCCACCGAGTCGATCAACCTGGTGTCGTATGTTCTGGGCGACGACCGCTTCGAGCGTGCCGTCGGGCCCGGCGACGTCATCGTCACCACCGAACTCGAGCACCACGCCAACCTCATTCCATGGCAGGAACTGGCCCGTCGCACCGGAGCCACGCTGCAGTGGTACGGCGTCACCGACGACGGCCGCATCGACCTGGACTCGCTGCAACTCGGCGATCGCGTGAAACTGGTTGCTTTCAGCCATCATTCGAACGTCACGGGCGCGATCGCGCCGGTGGCCGAACTGGTCGGGCGGGCCAAGGCCGTCGGCGCGCTGACGCTGCTCGATGCCTGCCAGTCGGTGCCGCATCAGCCGGTGGACTTCCACGGACTCGACGTCGACTTCGCCGCGTTCTCGGGACACAAGATGCTGGGTCCCAACGGGATCGGCGTGCTCTACGGCCGGCGGCAGCTGCTCAACGCCATGCCGCCCTTCGTCACCGGTGGCTCGATGATCGAGACCGTGACCATGGAGGCCACCACCTATGCGCCCGCGCCGCAGCGGTTCGAGGCGGGCACGCCGATGACGTCACAGGTCGTCGGCTTGGCCGCTGCCGCGAGGTATCTCACCGCTGTTGGCATGGACGTCGTCGAGACCCACGAGAACGAACTGGTCGCCGCCGCGCTGGACGGTCTGGGGTCGGTCGAAGGCGTGCGCATCGTCGGGCCCGCGTCGCTGGAGCACCGGGGGTCGCCGGTGAGTTTCGTGGTGGACGGGATCCACGCGCACGACGTCGGACAGGTGCTCGACGACGACGGCGTGGCGGTCCGGGTCGGACACCACTGCGCGTGGCCACTGCACCGCAGGTTCGGCATCGCCGCCACCGCACGGGCCTCGTTCGCGGTCTACAACACCCTCGACGAGGTCGATCGCCTGGTCGCGGGGGTCCAGCGCGCCGTCGAGTTCTTCGGGCGGCCGTAGATGCGGCTGGAGCAGATGTACCAGGAAGTCATCCTGGATCACTACAAGCACCCGCACCACCGCGGGCTGCGGGACCCGTTCGGTGCCGAGGTCCATCACGTCAACCCGACCTGCGGTGACGAAGTCACGTTGCGGGTGGCGTTGTCGGAGGACGGCGACACGGTCACCGACATCTCGTACGACGGCCAGGGCTGCTCGATCAGCCAAGCAGCGACGTCGGTGCTCACCGACCAGGTGATCGGCCAGACCGTCGGCGATGCGCTCAAGACCATCGCGGCGTTCTCCGAGATGGTCTCGTCGCGGGGGACTGTCGAAGGTGACGAAGACGTGATCGGTGACGGCATCGCGTTCGCCGGTGTCGCGAAGTACCCGGCACGTGTGAAGTGCGCTCTGCTCGGTTGGATGGCTTTCAAGGACGCACTGGCGCAGGCGAGCGCACAATCAGACCTAGAGGAGGAACAGGATGAGCGAGACAGCCTTACCGGATGAGGTGTTCGCCGACCTCGAAGAGGCGATGCGCGACGTCGTCGACCCGGAACTCGGCATCAACGTCGTCGACCTCGGGTTGGTCTACGGGCTGAACATCGAGAAGGGCGAAACCGGTGACATCGCTCTGATCGACATGACGCTGACCTCGGCAGCCTGCCCGCTGACCGATGTCATCGAGGACCAGTCGCGGACCGCTCTGGTCGGCGCCGGGCTGGTCACCGACATCAAGATCAACTGGGTGTGGAACCCGCCGTGGGGTCCCGACAAGATCACCGAGGACGGCCGCGAGCAACTGCGGGCGCTGGGATTTACCGTCTAGCCGTCACTGAGACGGTCACAATCAAGCCATGGTCACGGTTCCGGCCTTCGTGTGGCGAGGCGGTTTCTTTCGTCGGGCGTTGATGGTCGGCGCTACCGTCGGCCTCTTCCTCGGCGCCTTGGCCTGGCTCGATTCGGGGATACTGCTTGCCGGCGTTGTCGTGCTCGTCATCCTTGGCACCTTCTTCGGCATCTGGATGCCGCGTCGGATGGCGAGATATTGGCCGGCCGCGAAGCAACTGCGCGGCGCGGACCGGGTCGCCGTCGCGCGTGCCGCCCGCCGTGGCGAGCGGATCGCCGACGTCCGCCTTGCGCAGGCGCTCATCGACTACACCAACGGCCTGCACTCTGCCGCCGAAAGGGCCCGCCCGTTTCGGCGGTTGGTCTGGTTAGTCCTGATCGTCGCCATGGGTTCGGCGGTGTGGGACACCGTGTTCGGCTCGTTGGGCAATGGCGTGGCATCGGGCATCTATCTGGTGGCGCTCCTGGTCGAGTTGTTCTGGTGGCCGAAACGACAGGACCAGCTGCTGGCCAATGCGGATCGTGCGGCAGCCATCGCAGCGCACATCCGGGATCAGCAACAGGCTGTCGAGGCTGACAATCCGTAGCCTGGTTTGGTTCGAAAAGACGTTGGACGGGTAACGCCCGTCCACATCCGGGTACCACATTGGGTACCGAGCGCGGAGGAGCAGCCCCATGGCATTCGTCGCGACCCGGCGACAGTTGCGCGGCATCGCCGAGAGCCTGATCGCCGGTCCGCAGTACCGTGCCGCGGGGACCATCCGTCTCGCGGTGCGGCCGGACGGCATCGTAGGCGTCGCGCTTCCGCTTGCAGTACACGGAACCGACTTCACATGGCAGGACGGGACTGCGGCGCTGGCCGGTAGTCCCGGCGCGCTCGCAAAGGCCGTGGGTGTCGACTACGGGCCGCCGGAGGGCGTCTACGAGATCGTCGACCCGTTGGCGGCCGACGCCGTGCTCGACATCGACCCGAGCGCCGCCGAGCTGATCCATCGCAGCCTGTACGCGGGTGGCTACGCCCAGAAACAGGTTCTGCCGGAATCGCATCCGGTGCTGTGGCCGGAGCACTTCGACGTCGCGGTCACCGAGGACGAGGTCAACTACGGGGTCTCTGCGGGCGACTCCTACCACGACACCCCATACGCCTACGTCGGACCGTGGACGCCCCGCACCGGCCCGTTCTGGAATGCGCCGTTCGGCGCGCTACTACCGCTGGATCCAGCTCACGACGTCGACCATCTCGCCGAGGACGTCGTCGCCTTCTACCTCCAGGCCCGCGCACTCCTGCCCTCCGTACCGTGACCGGCAGCGGAATCGAACCCGGCGGGAAGATGTTGGACCGATTCGTGGCCTACGACGAACGCGTGACCGACCTGTTCCAGCCCTTGACGGTGCGGTCGTTGACGATCCGCAACCGGTTCGCGATGGCGCCCATGACGCGCCGGGCCTCGCCCGGCGGGATACCGGGCGCCGACGTTGCCGACTACTACGCGCGTCGCGCCGCCGGCGGCGTCGGGCTGATCGTCACCGAAGGGGTCAGATTGGCGCGGCCCGAAGCGGGCTGGCCGGCCAGCATCCCCACCATGGCCGGCGATGACGTGCTGGCCGGGTGGCGCGCAGTCACCGGAGCCGTGCACCGACATGGCGGTGCGATCGCCGCCCAGTTGTGGCATCAAGGCGCCGAACGTGGTGACGCCGACGGGGTCAGCCCCGTGAGCCCGTCCGGGGTGAACAGCGCAGGCGAGCCCAGCGGACGGGCACTGCACACCGACGAATTGGTTGGTGTGGCCGACTCGTACGCCCAGGCCGCTCGCAACGCGCGCGGCGTCGGCTTCGACGCCGTCGAACTGCACGGCGCACACGGGTATCTGCTCGACGAATTCCTCTGGGCGAAGACGAATTTGCGCACCGACGGCTACGGCGGCGAGCTGGCCGGCCGCACCCGGTTCCCGGCCGAGGTGGTCGCCGCCGTGCGCACCGCCGTCGGGCCGGACTACCCGATCATCTTCCGGTTCTCGCAGTGGAAGCAGACCGACTACGTCGCGTCGATCGCCGACGATCCCGCCGAATTGCAGGAACTGTTGGCGCCGCTGGTGGACGCGGGCGTCGACGTCTTCCACCCGTCCACCCGCAGGCACTACAAGCCGGCCTTTCCGGACGCCGACTCGGATCTCAGCCTGTCGGGGTGGACCAAGAAGGTCACCGGAGTCCCGGTGATCGCGGTCGGCTCGGTGGGCCTGGAGACCGAGTTCACACCGGGCCGTGCCG
Source organism: Mycobacterium sp. (assembly GCA_032162385.1). Taxonomy (GTDB): domain Bacteria; phylum Actinomycetota; class Actinomycetes; order Mycobacteriales; family Mycobacteriaceae; genus Mycobacterium. Next base: position 828 of record JAVRPF010000472.1, on the reverse strand, counting down.
GCGGTCGCATCCCGCCGGCGCCGGTCGACCGACTGCTCGACCAGTACGGGTCCGGCGAGTTCGACGTCGTCGCCATCGGACGGGCATTGCTCGCCGACCCGACGTGGGTGAACAGGCTGCGCGATGATTCCCTCGATGGGTTCAATGGGTACGACGCCGAGACCGCGCTGGCCCGGTTGAGTTGACCACATGTTGGGAACAAGCAGGTTGACCGCAACGTTTGGAGAATTGTGAGCACGCAAGACATCACCGCCGAAAAGTTCAACGAGACCGTCACCGACAACGAGATCGTGTTGGTGGATTTCTGGGCGTCCTGGTGCGGGCCGTGTAAAGCGTTCGCGCCGACCTTCGCCGCGTCGTCGGAGAAACACCCCGACGTCGTGCACGCCAAGGTGGACACCGAGGCCGAACAGGATCTCGCGGCGGCAGCGGAGATTCAGGCGATCCCGACGCTGATGGCCTTCAAGAAGGGCCACATGGTCTTCCGGCACTCCGGGATGCTGCCCGCCGACCAGCTCGAGGACGTCATCGGCAAGATCAAGGAGTTCGACATCGACGCCGTGATCGCCGAGCAGGCAGGCGCCGAGCAGCAGTAACGCCGGCCCCACCCGCGGCACGCGATAGCGTGCATGGTCGTGAGCGAGCAGAACTCCCAGGATTCTCTAGTCCTCGTCGATTACCCGCGGCCGAACGTGGCGTTGGTCACGTTGAACCGTCCCGAGCGGATGAACTCGATGGCGTTCGACGTCATGGTGCCGCTGAAGAAGGTCCTCGACGAGCTGACCTACGACAACGACGTCCGTGTGGTGGTGCTCACCGGTGCCGGAC
>JAVRPF010000471.1:0-15023 GCA_032162385.1 Mycobacterium sp. | reverse complement strand
GCCTTCCTGGAGAAGATGTACGCAGCGGGCGCACAGGGCAGCTTCGATGCCGCAGCGGCCCACCCCTACGTCTTTCCAAGCGGTCTGGCTGCGAATCCGGAGAATGGCTGGTCGGACGTCGGTGCCTTGCACGACGTCATGGCCGCCAACGGGGATGGCGGCAAGAAGGTCTGGATGACCGAGTTAGGCGCTCCGACCTGTGATTGCGCCGACGGCGTCAGCCCGGAGGACCAGGCCAAGCAGATCACCGACGTGCTGGCGGCGGCAGCTGCCGCCGGTTACAGCGGGCCCGCGTTCATCTACAGCATCCGAGACACCGACACCTCCAATCGCGGGGATCGGGAGGCGAACTTCGGCTCGCTTCTCACCTCGGACTGGCAGCCGAAGTTCGCCGCAGGGGTGTTGGCGCGCTGAACGACGTATCGCGACACACCGGCCGCCGACGCGGGTGCAGGCCGCCGTTACCCTCGACGCCGTGAGTGACGAACTGGTCGTAGTGACGGTGACGTTCTCGCCGGGGCGGCACCTCGACCGGTTCCTCGCCACCCTGTCGCACGCCACCGAGCGCCCGGTCACCGTCGTGATGGCGGACAACGGCTCGACCGATGGCGCCCCCGAGGAGGCCTTGGAGCGCCATCCCAACGCCAGATTGCTGCGCACCGGGGCCAACCTCGGCTACGGCGCCGCCGTAAACCGCGCTGTCGCGCAGTACCTGGCCGACCCAGCGACCGCAGGGGACTCCGAGTTCTTCGTGGTGGCCAACCCCGACGTGCAGTGGGGCCCGCACAGCATCGACGGGATGCTGGAGGCCGCCGCCAGGTGGCCGCGGGCCGGATCGCTCGGTCCGTTGATCCGCGACCCCGACGGCACGGTCTACCCGTCGGCGCGTCACCAGCCCAGCCTGATCCGCGGTGGCCTGCACGCGGTAGTCGGACCGATCTGGAAGGCCAACCCCTGGACCGCCGCCTACCGGCAGGAGCGCCTCGAGCCCAGCGAACGCCCCGTCGGCTGGCTGTCAGGCTCCTGTCTGTTGCTGCGCCGGGCCGCCTTCGAGGAGGTGCGGGGTTTCGACGAGCGGTACTTCATGTACATGGAGGACGTGGACCTGGGAGATCGCCTCGACGAGGCCGGCTGGTTGAACGTCTATGTGCCAACGGCGGAGATATTGCACGACAAGGGGCACGCCACGGGTCGCGATCCGGCCCGCAACTTGGCGGCCCATCACGCCAGCACCTACACTTTCCTCGCTGATCGGCATCGTGGCTGGTGGCAGGCGCCACTGCGCTGGACCATCAGGTCCGCTCTCGCCGCACGCTCGCGGGTCGTAGTGGGCAACGCTCGGCGTAGTTTGGCGAAAGGACGGCCCTAACGTGACAAACCCCGTGGATCCCGCGCAGGTGGACGCGGTCGTGCTGGTCGGCGGGCAGGGCACTCGCCTGCGTCCGCTGACGTTGTCGGCGCCCAAGCCGATGCTGCCGACGGCGGGTCTTCCGTTCCTGACGCACCTGCTGTCACGCATCGCCGACGCAGGCATTCGGCACGTCGTGCTGGGCACGTCGTACAAGGCCCAGGTGTTCGAGGCGGAGTTCGGCGACGGCTCGAAGCTCGGCCTGGAGATCGAGTACGTCGTCGAGGACGAGCCCCTCGGCACCGGCGGCGGCATTGCGAACGTGGCGTCGAAGCTGCGGTACGACACCACGCTGGTGTTCAACGGCGACGTGCTCTCCGGCGCCGATCTCAGGGCGTTGCTGGCCAGCCACTACGAGCGCAAGGCTGACCTCACCCTGCATCTGGTCCGGGTCGGCGACCCGCGCGCATTCGGTTGTGTGCCAACCGATTCCGATGGTGCGGTGATGGCGTTCATGGAGAAGACCCAGGATCCGCCCACCGATCAGATCAACGCGGGCTGCTACGTCTTCCAGCGCGAGGTCATCGAGCGGATCCCGAAGGGGCGCGCGGTGTCGGTCGAGCGCGAGGTGTTCCCGGCGCTGCTCTCCGACGGCTTGAAGGTGTGCGGTTACGTCGACGCCACGTACTGGCGCGACATGGGCACGCCGGACGACTTCGTCCGTGGCTCGGCCGATCTCGTCCGTGGCATCGCGCCGTCGCCCGCGTTGAAGGGGCACCGCGGCGAGGAGCTGGTGCACGACGGGGCGGCCGTCGCGCCGGGTGCGCTGTTGATCGGCGGAACCGTGGTCGGCCGCGGCGCGGAAATCGGGCCGGGCGTCCGACTGGACGGTGCGGTGATCTTCGACGGTGCGCGCATCGAGGCCGGGTCGGTCATCGAACGCTCGATCATCGGCTTCGGGGCCCGCATCGGCCCGCGCGCGTTGATCCGCGACGGCGTCATCGGCGACGGCGCGCACATCGGAGCGCGGTGTGAGCTGCTGCGTGGCGCCAGGGTCTGGCCAGGGGTGCACATCCCCGACGGCGGCATCCGCTACTCGACGGACGTTTGAGCCACCCGTACCAACTGCCGAACCCCATAGTCGGCCCCGTCCGGCAAGCCGCCGAGCGGCCACCACCGCAGGTCCAGTGACTCCTCGCTGCAGGCGACCTGAGCGCCCGCGGGGGCGTGCGCAATGAACTGGACGTCGAGGTGGCGCGTGGGCACACCCAACGAGCACGTGACCGGGTGCACGTGCAGCGCGACAGGCATGGCGCCGATGGTCAGTCCGTCGATGCCGGATTCCTCGGTTGCCTCGCGCAGCGCCGCGGCCGCGATGTCGACGTCGGTGTCCTCGCAGTGCCCACCGAGTTGCACCCAGCGGCCCAGTCGCGGGTGCAGGGTGAGCAGCGTCTCGGTGCCGGTGTGGTCGAGCACCAGCGCCGACGCGGTCACGTGCCCCGGCACGCATGCCCGACGGCACGCGTCGGGGCGGCCGAGGACGAAGCTCAGCACCGCGTTGCGCAACGAGTCCTGCGCGGGATTGGGCGCCTCCCAACGGGCGAGCGTGGTGAGCACCGATTCGTGCAGGCTCATCGCTCGATCAGGAGGTCGGTGGTCGCGACCGGATCACGGGGTCCGGTCGCCTCGGCGGGATGGCCGATCGCGATGGCGCCCATCGGTTCCCAGTCGGGGGGCAGATCGAGTTCGGTGCGCACCAGGTTCTGGGCGAAGATGGTCGAGCCGATCCAGCAGCTGCCAACGCCCCGAACGGCCAGTGCCACCAGCAGTGCCTGCACCGCGGCGCCGACCGCCACGGTGAACATGGTGTGCTCGGCGGCGGTTCTCGCGGCGTCGGGATAGGTGTGCGCTCCGTCGGGCACCATGACCGGGATGACGAGTTCTGGTGCCACGTAGAGGATCTGTCCGCGGTCGAGGCGGCGGTCGACTGAGTCGGCGGGGCGTCCGTCACCGGTCAGGTCGGCGCGCCACTGCTCCTTCATGCGGTCCAACAGCCGGACGCGGCTGGCGTGGTCCCGGATCCAGACGAACCGGACCGGCCGGGTGTGGTGTGGAGCTGGCGCCGTCAGCGCCTCGCTCACCGCCTCCTCGATGGTGGCGGGGTCGACGGTTCCTGCGCTGAATTGCCGGACCGATCGCCGCGTCAATTGCGCCTGGCGCCTTCCTTCTTGACGACCCTGCGCCAGTGCTTCCTCGGTACCCAGCCAGAACAGGTCCTCCTCGCCGGCACGGACCAGCGTGCGTCCGTTGGAGCCGTCGTCGTGCAGTCTCAGCCCGCGCACCACGGCCACGGGGATGCCGGTGAGCTTGCCCTTCACCAGGTCCGCCGCGGCGGCGATCTCGTCGGCGACGGCCACTTCGGTGACCAGTAGTTCGTTGCCGTGCTGATCGTGGGCTCCCGCATAGCCGTGCAGCACCGCGAGGCCCGCGGCGCCGATGGCGGCGTCGGTCTGGCCGTTGCGCCACGCCCGGCCCATCGTGTCGGTGATCACCACGCCAACGGTGACGCCGAGTAGTTCCCGTAGCCGACTGCGCAGAACGCGTGCGCTACCGTCGGGATCGACCGGCAGCAGGGCCAATTCGGCGGCGTCGACGTTGGAGCCGTCCACGCCCGCGGCGGCCTGGATCAGGCCGATGGCGTTCTCGGTGATCAGCGTGCGGCCCTTGCGTGCCAGCACGCGCACCGCCTCGTCATCGATCAGCCTGCGGCGCAGGGCGTCCCGTTCCACGGGGTCGGTCGGTGCCGCGACGATGCGGCCCTCGCTCTTGGAGAGCACCTTGCTGGTGACCACCACGACGTCGTCGTCGCGCAGCCAGGGTGCCGCGGTGGCGATCGCCGTCGCCACGTCGTCTCCCGGCCGGAACTCGGGAAGCCCTTGCACCGGCAGGATCTCGACGGCGGCGCCGGAACCGTGTTCGGTCCTCATGGGCCGTCCGCCGGGACGCCCACCAGCTCCAGTCCGCTGCGCACCATCTCGGCGGTGGCCTTCGGATCGGTCATCAGCAGCGGAATCGAACGCACCTCGACGCCGTCGACCGTCGCTTCGTCACCTTCGTCGATCAGCCAGCCATCGAGGATGCCGACGGCCGAGCGGGCCCCGTAGTGGGCGCCAACGGCCTGCGAGGTGGTGTCGACGCCGATCACCGACAGGCACTCATCGGCCATCCCGCGCAACGGCTTTCCGGCCACAATGGGGGAGTAGCCGACGACCGGCGCCGCCGTCGAGCGCAACGCACCCCGGATGCCGGGCACGGCGAGGATGGTGCCGATGCTCACAACCGGGTTCGACGGCGCGAGCAGCACGACGTCCGCGTCGGCGATCGCCTCGGTTACGCCGGGACCCGCGGCCGCCTTGTCGGCGCCGACGAAAGCGAAGCCGTGCGTGGGAATCTGGGCGCGGTAGCGCACCCACCACTCCTGGAAGTGGATCGCTCGCCGGGCGTCCGGCTGGTCTCCCGGATCCGACACTCCGCCCGAGACGATTACGTGAGTCTCGCTGCGATCGTCGGTGACGGGCAACACGCGCGCGCCGGGCTGCCAGCGTTGGCACAAGGCCTCGGTCACCTGCGAGAGCGGGTAGCCCGCACGCAGCATCTGGCTGCGGACCAGATGCGTCGCCAGATCTCGGTCGCCGAGGCCGAACCAGTCGGGTTGCACTCCGTAGGCCGCGAGTTCTTCCTTCGCGTGCCAGGTTTCGTTCGCGTGGCCCCAGCCCCGTTCGGGGTCTATCCCTCCACCTAAGGTGTACATACAGGTGTCGAGGTCCGGGCAGATCCGGACGCCGTGCATCCAGGCATCGTCGCCGACGTTGACGATCGCGGTGAGTTCGTGATCGCCCGTGGGCCCGATGCCCGAGCCGGCGAATTGTCCCAGCCCCAGCAACTGTTGGACACCGAGCAAGAACTTTGCGCCGCCGACGCCGCCGACCAAAACGGAGACCTTCACATCGACCGAGACTAGGCCCTAGGGGTGCTGCGGCGTCGTCCGTGGGTGTCGTTTGGCGACACGCCGGGTAACCGACGCGCCGATTTTCGGTAACGGGATGGTATGAAATTTCGTTCTAGAGCTTGACCGGTGCAGCTAACCCGTGTCTAATCACATCAGTGTCATTTCCCGGTTGGCTTGCCGGTTTCGGTGTCGCAGACCGAGATTCGATCACTTGTTCGAATGGAAGGTGTTGCACATCGCAACATTGGGGCTCCACTAGGGATCTACGAGACCAGATGAGGAGGCGGAAGATGTCTTATGAGCGCGTTGATTTCGATCGTGTCATCCGATTCGACAGTCGGATGCTCGGCTCAGTAGGCGGTACCCCGCACACCAACACTGGACCGGCACAGAGCGCGGCGACGGGACGGCCTCAACTGAGCGTGGTACCCGATCAATCCGAATTCGAGCCGGCAACCGACGAAGACGAGCAATGGCAGGAACGCGCGTTGTGCGCGCAGACCGACCCCGAGGCGTTCTTCCCCGAGAAGGGCGGCTCGACCCGCGAGGCCAAGCGCATCTGCCTGGGCTGCGAGGTGAAGGACAGGTGCCTGGATTACGCCTTGGCGCACGATGAGCGCTTCGGCATCTGGGGTGGTCTCTCCGAGCGCGAACGCCGCCGCCTCAAGCGCGGCATCATCTGAGCTGACCGACCGCGTCGGGGCTCAATCGTCGTCGATCGTCGGGTCGATGACGGAGGGTTCGACGCCCAAGAAGGTGGCCACCTGGGCCACCAGCACCTCGTGCAACAGGTCGGCGAGTTCGGCGGTGTCCCTTGCCCGCCGCTCGATTGGCTTGCGGAACAACACAATTCGTGCCCGTGTGGCATTGCCCCGCACATCCACCCCGGCCGGGATCAGCCGGGCCAGCGCGATCGGCCCGTCGGCGATCACCTCGGGCGGCCACTGCACGCTCTCGGGGTCCTTGGGTGAGATCCTCGGGATCTCGTCGACCGCGACGTCCAACGTCGAGACGCGCTCCTGCCAACGCCGTTCGATCGGTTCGTAGGCCTCCAGGACCGCCATGTCGAAGAGCTCGGCCCGGCTGCGCCAACCCGGCACGGTGGGCGGCAGCAGCGGACCGCGCATGTCCCGGCCACGGCGTGATCGCGGGTCGGCCATTTGCCGATCGTAACGGTTGGAGATCGGCCGAGGCCCGGCTGCGCGTGTCGTCGTCACGCGACGTCGCCAGCCGATAGCCTCGCTTGCGTGAACGTTCCCCGTCGCTGCTGCCGGCCCGGGTGCCCGCACTATGCCGTGGCGACGCTGACTTTCGTGTACACAGACTCGACGGCGGTCGTCGGACCGCTGGCCACCGTGTCGGAACCGCACTCCTGGGATCTGTGCGTCAAGCACGCGGGTCGGATCACCGCCCCGCGCGGCTGGGAGCTGGTGCGGCACGCCGGCCCGCTGCCGTCGCATAGCGACGACGACGATCTGGTGGCGTTGGCCGACGCAGTCCGGGAGGGGCGCGACGGCGGTTCGCCGATGGGCGGCGTGGCCACTGGGTTCACCGACCCTTCGACCGGAGTTCACGGTGGCGCGCTCATGGCGCCGGCCGCCCGCCGCTCGGAGCACGACGGTCGGCGGCGCGGACATCTGCGCGTTTTGCCCGACCCGGCTGATTAGTCGCTTACCGGAGATTCGAACCACGCCGTGTGAGCGTCGGCATGAGAATTCGCGAGCCGATAGGCTGGCGCCAGGAGCGTTTCCTGCTCGGGGATCCAAGGAGTTCTATGTCTCGGCCCGCTGCGGCTGTCAACCGCGTCATCAAGGCATATGACGTGCGGGGCCTGGTCGGTGACGAGATCGACGAGGCGTTCGTCTCCGACGTCGGCGGCGCATTCGCGCGGCTGGTGCGCGACGGGATCTCGCCCGGCGGGCGAGAGCGAAGCGACTCGGGGAATGTCTCGCAGGTGGTGATCGGCTACGACATGCGGTCCAGCTCGCCGTCATTGGCCGCCGCGTTCGCCGAGGGCGTGGTGGCACAGGGGCTCGACGTCACCCGGATCGGCCTGGCGTCCACGGATCAGCTCTACTTCGCGTCGGGTCGTCTGGACTGTCCTGGCGCCATGTTCACCGCCAGCCACAACCCCGCGGCCTACAACGGTATCAAGTTGTGCCGGGCCGGTGCCAAGCCGGTGGGCAAGGACACCGGACTCGCCACCATCAGCGGCGAGGTGATCGATGGCGTCCCCACATACGATGGACCCGCGGGCGTGATTAGTGATCGCGACGTGCTGGACGACTACGGTCAGTTCCTGCGATCGCTCGTCGACGTCTCCGGCGGCCGACCCCTGCGGGTGGCCGTCGACGCGGGCAACGGAATGGGCGGTCACACCACCCCTGGAGTCCTTGGCCCCATCCCGGGGATCACGTTGCTGCCGTTGTACTTCGAACTCGACGGCACCTTCCCCAACCACGAGGCCAACCCACTAGACCCGGCCAACCTCGTCGATCTGCAGGCCCACGTGCTGGAGACCGGCGCCGACATCGGACTGGCCTTCGACGGCGACGCCGACCGCTGCTTCGTCGTCGACGAACTCGGGCAACCCATCTCGCCGTCGGCGGTGACGGCACTGGTGGCGGCCCGCGAACTCGGGCGCGAGATCGGTGCCACCGTCATTCACAACCTGATCACCTCGCGGGCGGTGCCGGAACTGATCGTCGAACGGGGGGGTACCGCCGTGCGCGCCCGCGTCGGTCATTCCTACATCAAGGGGCTGATGGCCGAGACCGGCGCGATCTTCGGTGGTGAGCACTCCGCGCACTACTACTTCCGCGACTTCTGGGGCGCCGACTCCGGCATGCTGGCCGCGCTGCACGTCCTGGCCGCGCTCGGCGAACAGTCCCGGCCGCTGTCGCAGATGATGGCCGATTACCAGCGCTACGAGGCCTCCGGCGAGATCAACTTCACCGTCAGCGACGCGCCGTCCTGCGTGGATACCGTGCTGAAGTCGTTCGGTAGTCGCATCCACTCCATCGACCACCTCGACGGCGTGACGGTCGACCTCGGCGACGGAACGTGGTTCAACCTGCGCACGTCCAATACCGAGCCGTTGCTGCGGTTGAACGTCGAGGCCCGCACCACCGACGAAGTCGATCAGGTCGTCGAACAGGTCGCGGACCTGATCGCCACTCAGAATGGGACCGCCACGTGAGTGCTGACTCCAGCGCACAGGCGGCGACCATCGACCTCGACGACGCCGAGGGGTTGCTTGCCGCCGATCGCGAGGGCCTGCTGCGGGCGGCGTCGATGGCGGGTGCGCAAGTGCGGGCGACGGCCGCGGCGCTGGACGAGGGGGTGCTCGATCCACTGCGGTCCGACCTGCCGCCGCGCACCGTGATCTGGGTGGCCAGTCGCGGCGCGGCCGAGACGGCTGGACTGATGCTGGCCGCCGCGCTCGGTGGGTCGACGGCGGCACCGATCGTGGTTGCATCCGAGGTGCCATCCTGGATCGGTGCGCTGGACGTTCTGGTCGTGGCGGGTGACGATCCCGTAGATCCGGTGCTGGTTTCGGCCGCGGCCACGGGGACGCGGCGCGGCGCGCGAGTGATCGTCGTGGCTCCGCACGAGGGTCCCCTGCAAGATGTCGCCGCAGGGCGCGCGGTGGTGCTTGCGCCGCGGTTGCGGGTGCCCGACGACTTCGGACTTGCCCGCTACTTCTCCGCGGGCCTGGCCACCCTGCGCGTAGTCGATCCCGGGATGCAGGTCGACATCGCCGGGCTGGCCGACGAACTGGACGCCGAGGCGTTGCGCAACAGCGCAGGCCGCGAGCTGTTCACCAACCCCGCCAAGACGCTCGCCGACCGCATGTTCGGGCGCGACGTCGTGCTGGCCGGAGACAAACCGGCCACCCTGGCGCTCGCCCGGCATGGTGGGGCGGTGCTGCTGCGGGTCGGCCACCAACCCGTCGCTGCCGTCGGCCTCGCCGACCTCGTCGTGGCGCTGCACGGCGGAATCGGCAGCGTCGCAGCCAATTACGAGACATCGCTGTTCCACGACGAGGAACTCGACGGTCCACTGCCTGCAAGGATCCGCGCCGTGGTCCTCGCGGCGGATGATGAGCGTCCGGCGATCGCGGCGCGGCTCGCGGGCTACGACGGCTTCGACGTGGTCAGCGCCCAGGACGTGCCGGACGTCGCGACGCAGGCGGGCGGCCGCCTGGAACAGCAGTTGGCGACGTTGGCGGTGCGCTTGGAGATGACTGCGGTTTACCTGCGACTGGTTCGAGGTTAGACGAGTGGACCTGCTACACGGTGCGGTGCGGACCTACGCCTGGGGGTCGCGCACCGCCATTGCGGATTTCACTGGAAGACCAAGTCCGACAGCGCATCCCGAGGCAGAGCTATGGTTCGGTGCCCACCCCGGCGATCCGGCTCGGCTCGAGACGGACAGCGGTGAGCAATCGCTGCTCGAGGTCATCAGGACTGACCCCGAGGGCCAGTTGGGTGCGGCCACCAGGGCGCGCTTCGGTGATGCGTTGCCCTTTCTGGCCAAGGTGCTGGCAGCCGACGAACCGCTTTCGCTGCAGGCGCATCCGAGTGCGGAGCAGGCCGTCGAGGGCTTCGCCCGCGAGGATCGGCTCAACATCCCGGTGACGGCGCCGACGCGCAACTACCGCGACCGTAGCCACAAGCCCGAACTCATCGTGGCGCTCGGCCCGTTCGAAGCCCTGGCCGGGTTCCGGCCCGCCGCACGCAGCGCCGAGTTGATGCGTGCGCTGGCCGTGTCCGACCTCGACCCGTTCATCGACCTGCTGTCCGGGCAATCCGAGGCCGACGGATTGCGGGCGCTGTTCACCACCTGGATCACCGCCCCCCAACCCGACCTGGACGTGCTGGTGCCTGCCGTGCTCGACGGTGCGGTGAGCTATCTCCGTTCAGGCGAAACGAAATTCGCCGCCGAAGCCAAGACGGTGCTCGAGCTCGGTGAGCGCTATCCAGGCGATGCGGGCGTGCTCGCCTCCTTGCTGCTCAACCGCATCACCCTGGCCCCCGGCGAGGGCATCTACCTACCCGCAGGCAACCTGCACGCCTACCTGCAGGGGGTGGGCTTCGAAGTGATGGCCAACTCCGACAACGTGTTGCGGGGCGGGTTGACCCCCAAGCACGTCGACGTGCCCGAGCTGTTGCGGGTGTTGGACTTCACCCCGACCGATGAGGCGCCCATTCGTCCCGAGGTCGTCGGGGATGGCATCGAGCTCGTCTACCACACCCCCGCACCCGAATTCGCGGTATCGGTACTGCGGCTCGATCGCGACCAATTGGGCCACGAGGTCGACGCTCCCGCGCGGCACGACGGGCCACAGATCCTGCTGTGCACCGAGGGCGCCGTGACGGTGCACGCCAAGTCCAGCGTGTTGACGCTCGAGAAGGGTGCGGCCGCATGGGTGGCGGCCGACGACGGGCCCATCCGGCTCGTCGCCGAAGAGCCGACGAAGCTGTTTCGGGCGACGGTGGGGATCTAGGGGAGGCGACCATGTCGACGGCCGGTAGTACCAGGGCAATCGTGGCCGCATTGCTGGCGAATGCCGGCATCGCGGTCGCGAAGTTCGTCGGGTTCATCATCACGGGCAGTTCCTCGATGCTGGCCGAGTCGGTGCACTCCGTCGCCGACACCTCCAACCAGGGCCTTCTGCTGTTCGGGCAGCGGGAAGCGCGCAAGGAGGCCGACGACCTCCATCCGTTCGGATACGGCCGCAGTCGCTACTTCTACTCGTTCGTCGTGGCGCTGGTGCTGTTCACGCTCGGTTCGGTGTTCGCGCTCTACGAGGGCTACCACAAGATCACTCACCCCGAGGACTTGACGTCGCCAGTGGTGGCGATCGTCATCCTGGTGCTGGCAATCGGCTTGGAGTCCTACAGCTTTCGCACCGCGGCGGTGGAGTCGCGACCGCTCAAGGGCTCGGGCAGCTGGTGGCACTTCATCCGGACGTCGCGCAATCCCGAGCTCCCGGTGGTGCTTCTCGAGGACACCGGCGCGTTGATCGGTCTGGCGCTCGCGCTGGGCGGCGTGGGGCTGTCGATGCTCACCGGCGAACCGGTGTGGGACGGCATCGGCACCGTTGCGATCGGCGTTCTGCTTGGCATCATCGCCGTCATCCTGATGGTCGAGATGCACAGCCTGCTCATCGGCGAGGGTGCGACCAGCCAGGAGGACAAGGCCATCCGCGCGGCGCTGGAGCAGACGGCGAACGTCGACCGCCTGATTCACATCCGCACGCAGTACCTCGGACCGGACGAACTACTGGTGGGCGCCAAGATCGCACTGGCTGCCGAAACCGATCTGGCCACGGTGGCCGCCACCATCGACGCCGCGGAGTCGGCTGTGCGTGCCGCGGTACCCGCGGCGCGAGTCATCTACTTGGAACCCGATCTCGATCGTGCCTTGACCGGCTAGCGCCGCGCTTCTCGGCCCACCAGAGTCGCATGTTGTGCCGGACGGTGCGGCCGACCAGCCGTGCCGACGGGACCATGTAGAGACTGTCCAGCAGGCTGAAGCGCCGTAGAAACCATTCGGCGAGAACGGGATCCGTCTCTGCGGCGCCGAGGAACTGGTCGAACAGGCCACCGACGGGCTTGTACCACCACCGCGCCTCACCCGTGGCGTTGTGCAGGCTCAGGTCGCCGATGGCGGTCATCACCCACACCGGCCAAGTGGTCTTCGCCGTCGCCCGCGACAGCTTGCCCGCGATGTCGAGATCGCCGGATCGGAGCACCTCGCGCAGATTGCCCGCCTGGATCGACGTCATCGTCATGCCCTGGCCGAACGTCGGGGTGAAGGTCACCACGGCGTCGCCGAACGGGATGATGCCGGTCGGGAAGCGGTCCATCTTGTCGTAGCGGCGCCATCGACTGGTCGGGTACCTGTGGAATGCCACGTCCCCGATCGGTTCGCCCTTGCGCACCGCGGCGCTGACGTGGGCAGGCAGGATCTCGTCGGCCAGTGCGCACATCTGCGCGAAGTCCTGCGGCGGCTCGACCTTCCCGGTGCCGAACGTCGTCAGGCCCCAGTTGCCGTCCTCGTAGAGCAGCATGCCAAGACCGAGCGGGTGGTCACGGGACGCTCCGGCGACGACGACCTTCTCCTCGATCAGGCCGTCGGGGATGTGCATCTGATGGGTGGCGTAGCCGATGCCGACGTCGACGGTGTCCTCGGTGGGCCTGCCGAATCCCCACTGCTCCAACCACACCGGCAGGCGGGTGCCGCGCCCGGTTGCGTCGACGACCAGATCGGCAGGGATCACACTTGCGTCGTCCGCCGCGAGCAGGACCCCCGTCACGCGTTCCTCGGTCGGGTCGAACTGCGGTTCGGCGATGCCGCGCCGCACCAACTCGACATTCGGGATCGCCAGCGCGCGACGCCTGATCTGCCATTCCAGGTGCGGCCGGCTCGGCACATAGGCGGTGAACTCGTCACGCAGCGTGGTCTGGGTGCCCAGGACGTGGCCCGCCGCGCCGAAGTGGATGCAGTCGGGCCGGTTCTCCAGGACGGGCACCCCGGCGGCCGCCATGTCGTCGAGCAGGCCGGGGAACAACCCGTCGAACTCCGCGGCACCGCGCGCCATCAACAGGTGGACGTGCTTGCCTTGCGGCACCGCGGATCGGTTGGCCGGCTCGTCAGGAAGGTCGTCGCGTTCGAAGACCGTCACGTTGGCGTAGTGGTCCGACAGCACCCGCGCCGCACACATGCCCGCGATACTCGCACCGATGACGACAGCGTGTTCCCGCTCCATCGGCAGCAGGCTACCCGCCGGATCGACGAATGAAGCGCTGCTGGCTCAAGCCGCCCGTTTCTCGCCCCCGGCGCCGGCGTCGCTCGATCAATTTTACAAAATATGGCTCTGTGTCTAGACAGCAGACAAATTGCCAGATATCGTCAACGGTGACAGTGACACAGCTCTCTCAGGAGGTGGCCAGCGATGGCATCAGATCTTTCGGAGATCTCCGGGTCCGTGGCCCCGGTCGACCAATGGCGCGACAAGAAGCGGTACCTGTGGCTGATGGGTCTCATCGCGCCGACGGCACTGTTCGTGGTGCTGCCGCTGGTGTGGGCGTTCAACCAGTGGGGCTGGCACGGAGTGGCGCAGGTGCCGTTCTGGATCGGCCCGATCCTGCTCTACATCCTGCTGCCCGCCCTGGACCTGCGGTTCGGTCCCGACGGCCAGAACCCGCCCGATGAGGTGATGGAGCGGCTGGAGAACGACAAGTACTACCGGTACTGCACCTACGTCTACATCCCGTTCCAGTACGCGAGCGTGATCTTCGGCGCCTACCTGTTCACGGCGTCGGATCTGAGTTGGCTGGGATTTGACGGCGGCCTGGGCTGGCCGGCCAAGATCGGTCTGGCGCTGTCGGTGGGCATGCTCGGCGGGGTGGGCATCAACACCGCGCACGAGATGGGCCACAAGAAGGACGAGCTGGAACGCTGGCTGGCCAAGATCACCTTGGCCCAAACCCTTTACGGCCACTTCTACATCGAGCACAACCGCGGCCACCACGTCCGCGTTGCCACCCCGGAGGATCCCGCGTCGGCGCGCTTCGGCGAGACGTTCTGGGAATTCCTGCCGCGCAGCGTCTGGGGCAGCGCGAAGTCGTCGTGGAAACTCGAGGCGCAGCGGCTGCGCAGGCTCGACAAGAGTCCGTGGCAGTGGTCCAACGACGTGCTCAACGCCTGGGCGATGTCCGTGGTGTTCTACAGCGCCCTGATTGCGGTATTCGGTCTGGCGCTCATTCCCTACATTCTCATCTCCGCGGTGTTTGGGTTCACGCTTCTCGAGACGGTCAACTACCTCGAGCACTACGGGCTACTGCGGCAGAAGCTGGAGAGCGGTCGCTACGAACGGTGCGCGCCTTCGCACAGCTGGAACTCCGACCACATCGTGACGAACCTGTTCCTGTACCACCTGCAACGGCACAGCGATCACCACGCCAACCCGACTCGGCGCTACCAGACGCTACGCAGCATGGAGGGTGCACCGAACCTGCCAAGTGGCTACGCGTCGATGATCGGGCTGACGTACTTCCCGCCGCTGTGGCGCCGGGTGATGGACCACCGCGTGCTCGAGCACTACGACGGCGACCTCAGCCGGGTGAACATCCATCCGCGCATGCGCGACAAGGTCTACGCCAAGTACGGAGCGGTCCAGTGAGCAACTACCGCTGCACCGGCTGCGACTACGTCTACGACGAGGCGAAAGGCGCTGCGAGAGAAGGATTCCCGGCGGGCACGCCCTGGAGTGACATACCGGAAGACTGGTGTTGCCCCGATTGCGCGGTGCGCGAGAAGGTCGACTTCGAAGAGATTGGAGCAATGAAGTGAGTAGTGATGAGCGCTTGCGCGAAGAGCAGACAAACCCATTCAAGTTGTTCGTCTGCGTGCAGTGCGGATTCGAGTACGACGAGGAGAAGGGGTGGCCCGAGGACGGCATCGCACCCGGCACCCGTTGGGACGACATCCCAGAGGACTGGAGCTGCCCGGATTGCGGCGCGGCCAAGTCGGACTTCGAGATGATCGAGGTTGCGCGCTCATGACCGCGGCCTGGGCGAGCGAAGCGACGGGAAGCGCGACCTGGGCGAGCGAAGCGACGGGAAGCGCGGCCTGGGCGAGCGAAGCGACGGGAGG
>JAVRPF010000470.1:0-10004 GCA_032162385.1 Mycobacterium sp. | reverse complement strand
CGCGCGCATGTCGGCGATGTCCGCGAGCGCCGAACCCCTATCCATACTTCGAACAGTAGTTCGAACCACCGACAAGAAATCCGCGATTGTGACCACTGAAACCAAAGTGGCAGAAGATGTTTCGCGGCCCACGCCTATGCCGGCGGGGTGCGCTGATCAGCCTCCGAGGCCGGCCTGATAGCGTCGCATCCCGGCGATCCAGCGCTCGTAGTCGGCGCCCTTGTGGCGGTACATGTCGAGGACGGCCGGGTGCGGCAGAACCAGAAACGTGCCGTCGCGCACCGCGTCGACCGTCAGCTCGGCCACCCGGTCGGGGCCTATCACCTCGCCCGCGTTGGCAACCGCGGCCCCCGCCATGCGCGCGGCC
Source organism: Mycobacterium sp. (assembly GCA_032162385.1). Lineage (GTDB taxonomy): Bacteria > Actinomycetota > Actinomycetes > Mycobacteriales > Mycobacteriaceae > Mycobacterium. The sequence goes on along the minus strand of JAVRPF010000470.1, from coordinate 9,637 downwards.
GGGTCCGGTGATTCGACGATCGCCTTCAACATGGGAGTGTCGACGCCCATCGGGCATACGCACGTCACGCCGATTCCGTTGTCGCCGTATGTGATCGACAGCCACTCCGCGAAACCGACCGCGGCGTGCTTGGTCACCGAGTAACCCGCTGCGCCGATCTGGGTGAGCAGTCCGGCGGCCGAGGCGATCGTGACGAAGTGCCCGCGGCCGCGGTCCAGCCATTCGGGGACCAGTGCCTTGGCCGCCCGGATGTGGCCGCGTACGTTGACGTCCATGATGCGGTCCCAGTCGCGCTCGTCATCGCCCAGCCCCGGTGGTCCGATGATGCCCGCGTTGGCGACGTAGACGTCGACGGGCCCGAACTCCCGTCGCGCCGAGGCGATCAAGGCCGCGACGACGTCGGTCGAGCCGGCGTCGGCGCGTAGCGCCACGGCTGCGGCGCCGCTGGACCGGATGCCTTCGGCGGTCTGCTCGGCTCCCGCCTGGTCGTTGTCGCCGGCCACCACCGATGCCCCCGCCGCGGCGAACGCCAGGGCCAGTGCCCGTCCGATGCCCGAACCAGCGCCAGTGACGACGACGACCGCGCCTTCGATCTGCATGCCGAACCCTAACCAATCGTGAGTTGGTTCACGAGGCCGAACACGTCGACCGCCGCCCATGACTCTTCGACCGGCGCAACCCCGGATGTGACCTATGGTTGTTTCGTGCGTGGAGTCTTCGTCATGATCGCGACCGCTGCGGCGGTCGCGTTGCTTGCCGCCGCTCCTGCGACCGCGGATTCGAACGACAATCAATACCTCGAGCAACTCAATGCCAACGGGCTGGGCTGCGGGCAGGGGGCATTCCCGTGCGCCATTGGTGACAGCGACATGATTCGGATGGGTCATGAGATCTGCAGGCAGGTGCGCGGTGGAAACTCGAAACTGTCGGTCGAACAAGCAATCCTCCAGGCAAAACCCGGCCTCCAGCCCGCTCAAGCGGTCAAGTTGGTGTCAGCCGCAGTGACGGCCTACTGCCCGTGACCTACGGTCGATGGGCTGTTGCGTTCGAATTGGCAGGACTTACCGCGCGAGCCGCTCCCGCAGTTCGCGCTTGAGCACTTTCCCGTAGCTGTTCTTGGACAACGCGTCGACGTAGAGGTAGCGCTTGGGCCGTTTGAAGCGGGCGATCCGTTCGAGCAGGTGCGCGTCGAGATCGGGCGCGGTAGCCGTCCCCACGATGAACGCGACGACCACCTCGCCCCACTCTTCGTCCGGGGCGCCCACCACGCACGCCTCGGTGACGTCGGGATGCTCGATCAGCACCTCCTCGACCTCGCGGGGATAGACGTTGCTTCCGCCACTGATCACCACGTCCTTCGACCGGTCACGCAGCGTGAGATAGCCGCGCGCGTCGAACGACCCCATGTCGCCGGTGTGCAACCACCCGTCCTTCAGAGTGGCGTTGGTGGCGTCCGGGTTGTTCCAGTAACCGGACATGACGATGTCACCGCGGCAAACGATCTCACCGATCTCGCCGCTCCCGGCGGGCGTGCCGTCGGCCGCGAGCACCGCGACGTCGACCCCCGACCGGGCGTAACCGACCGACCCCAGCACCGCGTCGTCGGCACCCAGATGGTCGTCCCTGCGCAGGCCGGTGATCGTCATCGGTGCCTCGCCCTGGCCGTAGAGCTGCGTGAAGATCGGCCCGAAGGCCGTCATCGCCTTCTTGAGCGAGTCCACGTACATGGGTCCGCCGCCGTAGACGACCGTGCGCAGGCTGCGCGGACGGGCCCGACCCGTCTGGACCAGGCGCTGCACCATGGTCGGGGCGAGAAACGTGCTGCACCCCGGATGGCTCTCGCAGAGGTCGAGGAACTCATCGGGCTCGAAGGCACCGGATGCAGGAATCACCTGGCGGGCGCCGCGCAATACGTACGGCGGGATGTAGAGGCCGGAACCGTGTGACATCGGTGCGCCGCGAATCAGGCTGCAGTCCTGGTCCGGATCGTCGAAGTCCGCAAGATGAGCAATCGTCATCGCCATCAGATTGCGGTGCGACAGCATCGCGCCCTTCGAGCGGCCCGTCGTGCCGCTGGTATAGAACAGCCACGCCAGCGTGGTGGGGTCGGTATCCCGGGGCGGCGCGGAAGGCGTTGCGGTGAAACGATTCCGGTACTCGGCGGAGTCCACCGTCTCGATCGGCACGTCGGTCAGTGGCGTCAGCCCGGCGGTGATCTTCGGCGAGACGAAAACCATTGCAGCGCCGGAATCATCGAGAATATGAGCCATCTCGAGCGGATGAAGCTTGTAGTTGATCGGCACGACGACGCATTCCGCTGCCCAGGCGGCGAACATCAATTCGACGATCTCGGGCCGGTTCTCGCTGGCGATCGCGATCCGCGCGCCCGCGGAGTTCGACCGACGGATGGAGGCCGCGAGGCGTAATGCCTGCTGCCGCAGTTCGCTCCAGGTGTGCAGTTGGTGCTCGCCGAGGAACACCGCACCGCGGTCGCCGTGTCGCGCCGCGACCTGGTCGAGAAGGGCGAACAGGTTCAACGGGGCACCCATTGCGACGACAACGCGAAGTCGGACAGGTACTTGGTGGAGCTCCAACCTCCGTCGACGACGATGGTCTGGCCGTTGATGAAGCTGCCGCCGGGCGAGCATAGGAACGCCACGGTGCTCGCGATGTCCTCGATGGTGCCCAGCCGCTGGTGTGGCGTCATCTCGATGTTGATCTTGCGGAAGCGCTCGTCGGTGAGGCGTTGGGCTACCATTTGCGTCTGCGTGACGCCGGGCGCTACTGCGTTGCAACGGATTCCCGCCGCTCCGTACTGACAGGCGATGTGCGTTGTGAGCGCCGTAAGGCCCCCCTATGCTGCGGAGTACGCGCCGCCGCGCAGGCCACCGATGACGGCGAAAGTGGACGTCACGTTGATGATCGCCGAGCCCATCCGAACATCGTCTACACCAACTGCTACGGCTACGGCCGGCGCGGCCCCGAGGCCGACCGTCCCGCCTACGACGACACCATCCAGGCCGAGTGCGGCCTGCCCGCCGTCCAGAAGCAGCTCACGGGCGAGGCGAATTACGTCGGCACCATCATCGCCGACAAGGTCGCCGGGCTCACCGCGCTGTACGCCACGATGATGGCGCTGTTCCACCGCGAGCGGACCGGCGAGGGGCAGGAGGTGGAGGTCGCCATGTTCGAGACCATGGCCTCGTTCATGCTCGTCGAACACGCCAACGGCGCCATGTTCGATCCGCCACTTGGCCCAGCGGTCTACCCGCGAACGGTGGCACCGAACCGCCGGCCATACGAGACCAAGGATGGCCACGTCGCCGCCCTGATCTACAACGACAAGCATTGGAACGCGTTCATCGCCAGCGTCAAACCCGTCTGGAACAGCGAGTTGTACTCCACGCTGGAACGGCGGGCCAAGCAGATCGACGTGGTCTACGGGCTGCTGGCGCAGACGCTGAAGGAGCGGACGACCGCCGAGTGGCTGGCGCTGTTCCGGGAACTGGAGATTCCCGCTGCGCCCATCCAGACGCCCGACGCGCTGTTCGACGACCCGCACCTGAACGCCGTCGGGCTGTTCGAGACCGTCCAGACACCCCACGGCCCGGTGCGCTTTCCCGGTGTGCCGACCTGGTTTTCGCGCACGCCGGGTCGGGTGGCCGGGCCCGCGCCGATGCTGGGCGCCGACACCGACGACGTGCTAGCCGAACTGAACCCCTTGGGCGAGCGGCAACTCGGAGGAGTAGTTGACGGTGTTGGTGGCGCGGCGCATGTAGGCCTTCCACGAGTCTGACCCCGACTCGCGGCCGCCACCGGTCTGCTTCTCGCCGCCGAACGCCCCACCGATCTCGGCACCCGACGTGCCGATGTTGACGTTGGCGATGCCGCAGTCCGACCCGTCGGCCGCCATGAAGCGCTCCGCCTCACGCACGTCGGTGGTGAAGATCGCCGACGAAAGGCCTTGCGGTACGGCATTGTTCAGCAAGATCGCCTCGTCGAGATCATCGTAGGTGAGCACGTAGAGGATCGGCGCAAAGGTCTCGTTGTGCACCACCTCGGTCTGCGACGGCATCCGCACCACCGCGGGCGCGACGTAGTACGAGCCCTCGCCCAGGTCGCGACGTTCACCGCCGGTCACCTCGCCGCCGTCGGCTTTGGCCTGTTCCAGGGCGCCGACCATGTCGCGGTAGGAGCGCTCGTGGATCAGCGGCCCGACCAGGGTGCCGTCCGAGGACGGGTCGCCGACGGGCAGGGTGCGGTACGCCGTCACCACCCGCTCGACGAGGGTGTCGACCACCGACCGGTGCGCGATCACCCGGCGCAGCGTGGTGCAGCGCTGCCCGGCCGTGCCGGCCGCCGAGAAGACGATGCCGCGCACCGCGAGGTCGAGGTCGGCCGACGGGGTGACGATGGCCGCGTTGTTGCCGCCCAGTTCGAGCAGCGCCTTGCCGAACCGCTGCGCCACCCGCGGGCCGACCTGCTGGCCCATCCGCACCGAGCCGGTCGCGGAGACCAGCGCCACCCGGGGGTCGTCGACCAGCTGCTCGCCGATCTCGCGTGCACCCTGGACGAGCCGGCCGACTGCCGTGGGCGCGCCGACGTCGGTGGCCGCCCGCTCGAGGAGCGCCTGACAGGCGACTGCCGTCAGCGGCGTCAGCTCGGAGGGCTTCCACACCACGGTGTTGCCGCAGACCAGCGCGACAGCGGTGTTCCACGCCCACACCGCCACCGGGAAGTTGAATGCGGTGATGATGCCGACCACGCCGAGTGGATGCCACGTCTCCATCAGCCGGTGGCCCGGCCGCTCGGAGGCGATGGTACGGCCGTAGAGCTGACGCGACAGGCCGACGGCGAACTGGCAGATGTCGATCATCTCCTGCACCTCGCCGAGGGCCTCCGAGGTGATCTTGCCCGCCTCGACGCTGACCAGCGTCGCCAGATCGGCCTCGTGCTCGACCAGCAGCTCACCGAGCCGGGCCACCAGCGCACCGCGCACCGGCGCCGGGGTGACCCGCCACGTCGCGAACGCCGCTGCCGCGTCGGCGATCGCCGCGTCGGCCTGCTCGGCGGTGGTCTCGGCGACGCTGAACAGCACGTCACCGGTGATCGGGGTGCTGGCGGGCACGCCAGGTGCGCCGGGCTCACCCAGCTCGGTGTGCGCGCCGATGGCCTGCAGCGCGGTGCGCACCCGCACCCGCAGGTCGTCTGCGCTGGGCAGCGAGGTCGTCGGAGTGTGCATGGTGGTCATGATGCCGCTTTCTGGTAGAGATCGTAAGGGTCGTGAACGTGGTGGCCGATCGCACCCGCCATCCAGTCGAGGCTGTAGTCGGATTCGTCGGGCGCATCAATCGCATCGCCATCGGAGTCCAGGTTGGAGCGGAAGATGCCTGCCGCCGACGCGGGCAGAAAGTCCTCGTAGACAACGGGTTTCGCCGGATCTCCGCCGCGGTAGTAGGCCAGGCCCTGTGCTGCCAGTTCGGTGTCGGTGTTGGGGAAGAAGCGGCTCCAGGTTGCGGCCGGATCCGCGGAACTCATCGCCGCGTCGTAACGCTCCCTGCCCTTGGGTGTCAGCGCCACCCCGCGGGACTCGACCTCACCGAACCGCACCCGCAGGCTGCCCTCGGTGACGGTGCCCTCGGAGTCGCGGAACCAGCGTGGCTCGCCAAGTGCCCGAAACGACGTTTGGCGCAACAGCACGTCGAGTCCGGCCCAACGCGGCGGGCCCTGAATCTCGCCGGTCATGACGATGCCCTTGGCGACCATCCGCCGATATAGCTCGTCGATGTCGATGACCCGCGGCGTGAGGTGGTTGATGTGGGTGGACGTAACTCCCGCGATGTCGGCCGCGACCGCGGACACCTGCGACAGTTCGGTGTACCAGCCGGTGTCGATCGGCTCGCGTGACAGCTCGAATGCGGCCGTCGCACGTGCGACGAAGTCGTCCGCTTCGGCGGAGGCGACGCCCCCTGCGGCGGCGATGCGACGTGCGTCGGCGATCAGCGCGGGATCGAACAGTTGACGGCCCGCGAGGAATCGGTCGACGCGGGTGCGCAGGTCGGCGTCGAAGAACCGGGGGTCGGCGGTGGCCAGCATCGAGGTGAAGATCCGGAACGGGTTGCGGCCCAGCTCTTCCGCGTCGATGGGCCGGAACGCCGTCGACACCACCGGGACCGGCGAGGCCGCCCCACGCAGGTCGTAGAAGCCCACCGGGTACATGCCGAATGCGGCGAACAGATCGGCCACGTCGGAGAGTTCGCGCACGCTGCCCACCCGGATGGCGCCGTGGCGTTCGGCGGTGACCCGGTTCAGCGAACCGAGGCGCTCGTCGCCGGCGTGGTCTCGGTTGATGGCTGTGGCGACGTCCACCAGCGTGGTGTAGGTGGGCACCTCGGCGCCGTACATGCGCGATAGCGCGGCGGCGAATCCGGCCCGCAGGCGCCAGGTTTCCGTGAAGGTCGTGGGTGCACTCATCGGTCTCGCCGCCCTACCTCGCTGCGATAGTCTCCGGCCATGACCGACGCCGGCGAAGAGCTCGATGACATCGACCGGATCCTGGCGCGTGAACTGGTCGCCGACGGGCGGGCCACGCTGGCCCATCTCGCGGTCAGCGCCGGCCTGTCGGTGTCGGCGGTGCAGTCGCGGGTGCGCCGGCTCGAGTCGCGCGGGGTGGTGACGGGGTACAGGGCGAGGATCGACCCGGAGGCCGTCGGGAACATGCTGTCGGCGTTCGTCGCCATCACCCCTCTCGATCCGTCTCAACCCGATGATGCGCCCCACCGGCTCGAACACATCGAGGCCATCGAGTCGTGTCACTCGGTGGCTGGCGAGGAAAGCTACGTGCTCCTGGTGCGTGTCCGGTCGGCGCGCGCGCTTGAAGACCTGCTGCAACAGATCCGCACGGCGGCGAACGTCCGCACCCGAAGCACCATAATCTTACAGACTTTTTACGAAGGACGCGATTCGATACCGTAGATAATCCTGCTAGGGGTGGCAGAGGCCGTAAAAAATACGTTAAGATGGCAGCATGACCGCTGTCCTCTCGTCGCGTACCCGCGCTGAACTGGCCATCGCCCCCGACGACGTCCGCGAGGTGCTGAGCCGCAGCATCCTGGCCGACGGCCTCGACTTCGTCCTCGACGTCGAACGGTCGTCAGGCTCCTACCTCGTCGACGCCCGCACCGGTGCGCGCTACCTGGACATGTTCACGTTCTTCGCGTCGTCCGCGTTGGGCATGAACCATCCGGCGATCGCCGGCGACGAGGAGTTCCGCGCCGAACTCGCGGCCGCCGCGGTGAACAAGCCGAGCAACTCCGACGTCTACAGCGTGGCGATGGCCCGCTTCGTCGATACCTTCGCGCGGGTCCTCGGCGACCCGGCGTTGCCGCACCTGTTCTTCGTCGACGGCGGCGCCCTTGCCGTCGAGAACGCGCTCAAGGTCGCCTTCGACTGGAAGAGCCGGCTCAACGAGTCGCGCGGGGTCGATCCAGCGCTCGGCACGAAGGTGCTGCACCTGCGCGGCGCCTTCCACGGCCGCAGCGGATACACGCTGTCGTTGACCAACACCGACCCGAACAAGGTGGCACGGTTTCCCAAGTTCGACTGGCCGCGCATCGACGCGCCAGTAGCCAGCGCTGGCTTGGACGATGAAGCCGTCGCGGCGCTGGAGGCCCAGTCGCTGCGCCAGGCGCGCGCCGCCTTCGAGGCGCACCCGCACGACATCGCGTGCTTCCTCGCCGAGCCGATCCAGGGCGAGGGCGGCGACCGGCACTTCCGGCCGCAGTTCTTCGCCGCGATGCGGGAGTTGTGTGACGAGTTCGACGCGCTGCTGATCTTCGACGAGGTGCAGACCGGCTGCGGGATGACCGGAACCGCCTGGGCCTACCAGCAATTGGGTGTCATGCCGGACGTGGTCGCGTTCGGTAAGAAGACCCAGGTGTGCGGTGTGATGGCGGGCGGGCGCGTCGACGAGGTCGCCGACAACGTGTTCAACGTCAGCTCCAGGATCAACTCCACCTGGGGCGGCAACCTGGTGGACATGGTGCGGTCCCGGCGCATCCTCGAGACCATCGAGGCCGACGGCCTGTTCACCCACGCTGCCAAGGCAGGCCGCTACCTGCTCGACCGGCTCAAGGACCTCGCCGCCGAGTTCCCGGGACTGGTGCTCGACCCGCGCGGCCGGGGACTGATGTGCGCGTTCAGCATGCCGGACTCAGCGCAGCGCGACGAACTGATCTCCCGGCTGTGGGACCGGCACGTGATCATGCTGGCCAGCGGCGCGGACAGCGTGCGCTTCCGGCCCGCGCTCATCGTCTCGCGCGACGAGATCGACGCCGCAGTCGACGCGGTGCGCGCGGTGCTGACCCAGATGCCCATCTGACGCCGTCCGGCGTGACGAGTCGGCGGATCGTCGACCCCAGCCGTGTGAGTTCCGCGCCACCGACGAGTACGCAGCCGTGCAACTCGGCCAGTTGGCGTGCCGCAGGGGTGAAGTCGTGATTGGTCACGACCATCGTCTGTGTGCAGTCCTGCATCGGCGCGCCCGCCACCACCTCCTGCACCGCGCCGGCGCCGACCGGGCGGGACTGCCGTTTGCATTGAATGGCAAGCCGATCCGGCCGTCGGCCGACGATGAGGTCCACGCCCCAGTCGCCCGTCAGCGGGGTCATGATGACCGGAGCCCCGGTCTTCCGCGCGATCCGCGCGACGTGGTCCTCGAACTCGGTGCCCGACATCTGCGACAGCGCCGCAGCGGGGCCTTCGGCCGGACCGGGTGTGGCGGCGCCGCGGAGAGCGCTGGCAAGGAATGTCGGCGCCGCAGGCACCAGGGCGCCGATGGCGATGCTCCACGGTAGGGCCAGGCCGCTGAGGTATGCGGTCAGCCCTGCGGTGACGCCGAGGATTCCGTAGAGCTTCCACACGGTCCGAACTCTAGGGCGCCACACTGACGCCGCCCGCACCGAACGGACGGTTGTTGACGGCGCCAGTCGAGGTTCACGTACAACAACCGTACGTTCGGCGGTGTCGAATTGGTGTCGTGAGGGCAGTCAGGCTCGGGTGACGATTGCCTGGTGCACCAGCGCCCATCGCAACTCATCGTCGCGACAGAGGTACTGGCCTCGGGACAGCTCACACGCCGCGACCTCAGTCGTCGTTACACGAAGCTCTACCGCAACGTGTACGTCCGCAACGGAGTCGAGTTGACGGCACTTGACTGGGCCTACGCCGCGTGGCTGTGGTCGGGGCGAAAGGCGACGCTGGTCGGTCACTCGGCAGCGGCGCTGCTCGGCAGTCGGTGGATACCGACTGATGCCCCAGTCGAAGTCGCCCACTCACGCAGGGTGGCGGCGAGCGGCATCAAGGTGCACAGCGACGAGCTTCGGGTTGACGAGGTTCGCACGATCGACGGAATCGACTGCACCACTGCTGCAAGAACGGCCTACGACTTCGGCCGGAGGCTACCGTTGGAGAATGCGGTGATTCGCATCGACGCCCTGCTCAATGCGACGCCGGCGACACCGCGTTCGGTCGAGGACATTGCCCGATCTCATCCTGGCGCCAGGTCCATACGACGGTTGTGGACCGCGCTGGACCTGGTCGACGCGGGTGCCGAATCGCCTCAAGAGACACGGCTGCG